>CAIWFP010000452.1 GCA_903911985.1 uncultured Sphingomonadales bacterium | reverse complement strand
GAGATCAACCTCGATCCCCTCCTCATCGTCTGCGGCGTATCGGGGCTCGGCGTGTTCGACAACAACCGGGGCAGCAGGGGACGCCGCAGGACCGCCGTGGCTCGCGCCCGCATTGGCGGCCATGCTGGCTTCCAGCTGGGCAATCAGCGCGGCATCCTCGGGCGTCTCGGCCTGCCCCTGTGCGGCGGCGACATGATCCGACAGCACATCGAGCGCGCGCAGCAGCAGATCGATGAGGTCCGCCGCCAGCGGCACGGCACCCTCGCGCACATCCGAGAGCAGTGTCTCGAAGGTGTGGGTGAAGGCCTGCAACGCGGTAAAGCCAAAGGCCCCGGCGCCGCCCTTGATCGAGTGCACCGCCCGGAAGATGGCATTGATGGTTTCGGCATCGCGCGCGCCGGCCCTGCATGCGGCCAGACCCTGCTCTGCCGCCGCCAGCGATTCCTCGCATTCGACGAAGAAAATGCCCTGAATTTCCTCTGCAGTCATGCCGCACCTGATGTTGAATGAGTGGAATGGGAAAGGCCGGAAGGCTCGAACAATGTGGGGGCAAGGCCAACCAGCGAGGCCGCCTCCCGAAGGTCGGACGAAGGGGTGATGGTTACGCTGACGCCGGAAAACCGCGCGCTGACCAGCAGCTGCAACATGGCTTGCCCCACCTGGTTCACGGCGCTGCCATCAATGGCGAAGGCTCCGGCGCCCAGCGCGGCTTGCAGATCTGGCAAAAGCGCCTCGGCGGCGGCCCGGTCGCAGCGGGACGGCAGGGTGATGGTGGTCATGGCGGGTTCCTCAAGGCGGTTGCGGTGAATGGCGGGAAGGTCTGCCTAAAACTCTGACCAGTCCTCTTGCGGCGCATCCCCGGCGATGGGGGCAAGGGCCAGATTGCCGAGGCTTGGCGGCGGGGTCTGTGGTCGGGCGATGAACGTTGGCGCGCGATCGCGTGCGTGCGGCGACGCGGCGGGGCGCGGGCGAATGAAGGGTGTAACCTCGCCCTGCCGTGCGTTCGCGAGCGGGGGCGCGGTGAATGTGGCCTGTGCCGGCGGTGGCGTGACGCCCGCCTGCCCGCCATTTTCGAATCGCGACACCGTGCGCGCCAACTCGTGTGCCTCGTCGGCCAGAGAGCGCGCGGCGGCGGTTGTCTCCTCGCTCATCGCCGCATTCTGCTGGGTCACGCGGTCCATTTCGTGGACCGAGGCGTTGACCGTGGCAACGCGGACCGCCTGCTGTTCGGCACTGGCGGCGATGGCGGTGACCTGTGTGGCGATCTCGCCAATCTTGCTCACCATGTGGTCGAGCAGACCACCGGTTTCGCCCACCAGCTTGACGCCTGAGCCCACCTGGTCGGTCGAGGCGGTGATCAGCGCCTTGATATCGCGCGCCGCGTCCGCTGATCGCTGGGCCAGCGCACGCACTTCCGTGGCCACCACGGCAAAGCCGCGCCCCGCCTCGCCCGCGCGCGCGGCCTCTACCCCGGCGTTCAGCGCCAGCAGGTTGGTCTGAAAGGCGATGCCGTCGATCACATTGATGATCTGGCTGATTTCCTGCGCCGAATGGGCGATGGCGGCCATTGCGTCGACAGTGCGGGCGACCACCGTGCCGCCTTCGCTAGCCTCGCGATGGGCGGCGGTGATGGCGTTTTGCGCATCGGCGGCGGCCCGGGCAGAGCCTTTGACCCCTTGCGTCACCTCGTTCATCGCGGCGGCGGTTTCTTCAAGGGAGGCGGCCTGCAATTCGTTGCGGTGGGCCAGATCGTCGGCGGCAGAGCGGATTTCTCCGGCGGCGGTCAACACCGAGGCGGCGCTGGTGCGCACCGCGCCGATGGTATGGGCCATCGCTTCGGCCGCATGGTTGAAATCGCTGCGCAATTCCTCATAGGCGCGGGGAAATTCCGCGGTGATCGGGCAATCCAGACGGCCCTGCGCCATGGCTTTCAATCCGGTGGACAGATGGTCCATCACCTCGCGCTGTCGGCTCAGCCGCGCTTGTTCCCTGGTCTGGTGGGTGGTGATCAATGTCGCCATCGCCCGGGCGATACGGCCGGTTTCGTCTGCATAGTGGGTGAAGGGCAGGGGGCTGGAGACATCACCGGCGGCCAGAGCGTCAACCCGCGCGACGATCAGCTCATGAGGCCGGGCGATGGCACGGGCACCCAGCGCGGAAAGTAAAACCGTGGCGAGCAGCGCGGCCGTCGCCAGAACCAGCGCGGCGGCGGCGTGGTGGATCGCGACAAGCGAGGCAATCACCCCTAGGCCCGACAGCGCGGCCATGACGATCTGAAGCGCAAGCAGCTTGGCCCGCAGCGGCGCTGTTTTTTCGAACCATTCCAGCATTGCATTCTCCACTCAGCACTTGCCCGCGCCCGTCAGCCGGCCGCCCGACATCTCGCCAGAACCGGGTTTGCCAACCGGAACGGGGCTGTCGGTCGAGCCGCGACGACTGTCATAGGCGGCGTGTGGCAAATTCATTCCTTTCAGGTCCCTCCGGGGATGCCCCTAGGGACGGGAATTCTCCGGCAGCGCGCGCCGGTGATGGCCGCCGGTCAGGGGCGGTATGTTTCGGTGGAGGCTGCGGGCCTATGCGGGTTTTCCCTTGGGCGGGCGGTGCGGCTTGGTTTGCCATTCTCCGCTACCAGTTACGCCATCCCGCAAGGATGCGGGGCCGGACAAACCACAAGAGAGTGCCAAGATGAACGATGCAAAGGTTTTGGTGGTTGATGATTCGGCGGCCATGCGCGCCCTG
>CAIWFP010000451.1 GCA_903911985.1 uncultured Sphingomonadales bacterium | reverse complement strand
GGCGATGGCGTGGAACGTGCCCAGCCACGGCATGCCTTCCACCGCCGGGCCGATGAGGTGGCCCACCCGCTCGCGCATCTCCCGCGCCGCCCGGTTGGTGAAGGTGACGCAGAGGATCTCGCTCGGCCATGCCCGCCGCGTGGCGATGATCTGCGCCAGCCGCGCGGTGAGCGCCGCCGTCTTGCCCGTGCCCGCGCCCGCCAGCATCAAGACCGGCCCTTCGGTGGTCAACACCGCCTCGCGCTGCGGCGGGTTCAGCGCGGAGAGCCATGTGGGCTCGTTGCCGGAGGCTGTGGGGGGGGCGGATTCGATTTGGGGCATTTTAGAACAGTTAGGGAACGTGGGGCGGGAGTGCAAGGGGAAGGGGGAAGGTTTTCCGCAGGGGACTCGTCCCTCGGCAACCCCATACCTTCTCCCGGTGAGAAGGTGGTTTGGCACGACCGTCGCGATTTATTGCCCCGCCGCGCAGCGGCCTTAAAGCCTGCGGTGCGGTGAGGTCGTGCGGAACGCTGCCTTTGGCGCATCCTCTCTCCGGAAGACGGTATGGGGGTTTGGGGGTGTAACACCCCCAAGACTCGCCCTTTTCTTGACTGTTTCGCCTAAACCGGCAACCACCCCATCCCATGAACCCGATGAAACAGCACGCCCGCATTCTCACCGCCGCCGTCGTCGGCACGACGGTGGAGTTTTATGACTTCTACATCTTCGCCACGGCGACGGCGCTGGTGTTTGGCCATGCGTTTTTCCCGAAGGCCTCGCCCACGGCGCAGTTGATTTCGGCCTTTATGGTGTTTGGGCTGGCCTTCATCGCGCGGCCGGTGGGGGCGGTGGCCTTTGGCCATTATGGCGACCGGGTGGGGCGCAAGAGCACGCTGGTCGTCTCGTTGCTGACGATGGGCGGCTCGACACTGGCGATCGCCTTTTTGCCGACTTACGCGACGGCGGGCTGGATCGCGCCGGTGATGCTGTGTGTATTGCGCTTTGGGCAGGGCTTTGGGCTTGGCGGCGAGTGGGGCGGGGCGGCGCTGCTGGCGGTGGAATATGCGCCCGAGGGGTGGAAGAGCCGCTTTGGCGCCGCGCCGCAGCTGGGCGCGCCGATCGGGTTCCTTGCCGCCAATGGCTTGTTTCTGCTGCTGGGCCTGTGGCTATCGCCTGCGGATTTCCTGAGCTGGGGCTGGCGGGTGCCCTTTGCGGTGAGCGCGGCGCTGGTCGGTGTGGGGCTGTGGGTGCGGCTGAAGATCGCCGAGACGCCTGCCTTTGCCGAGGCGCTGGAAAAGGGTGAGCCACATGCCGTGCCGCTGGGGCCGCTGGTGCGGAACCATTGGGGCGCGTTGCTGGCGGGCAATGCCGGGGTGATCGCCTGCTTTGCCATCTTCTACATGGCGACGGCCTATGCGCTGGCGCAGGGAACGGGCGTGATGCACTACAAGCGCGAGGCGTTTCTGGGGGTGCAGCTGGCGGCTAACCTGTTTCTGGCGGTTGGCATTGTCGTGGCGGCGGTGTGGTCTGATCGCGCGACGCCGGAGCGGGTGCTGGCCTGGGGCGCGGTGGCGGCGGTGGCGCTGGGGCTGGGCTTTGGCGCGGGACTGGGGTCTGGCTCGCTGTGGGTGGTGTTTGGAACGCTGGGCGCCGCGCTGTTCGTGATGGGGCTGGTCTATGGGCCGATGGGGGGCTGGTTGCCGCATTTGTTCCCAGTGGCCTTGCGCTATTCCGGCATTTCCATCGCCTTTTCGGCCGGGGGTATTGTCGGCGGGGCGGTGACGCCTATTCTGGCGACCAATATGGCGGCGGGGGGCCACGCGGTGTGGGTCGGCCTGTTGATCAGCGCGGCTGGGCTGGTGAGTTTGGCGGGGATTTTGGCGGGGAAGCGGGTTTCTTGAGGGGGTGGTGGTGAATTTGGTAAACTGGCGGCGTAATTCGTAATTGAGTAAACTGTCACCGTAATTCCGTCACCGTTATTCCCGTAATCCCGAATAGGTGGTGGTGATGCTCGCCTGCTGAGGAGATTATAGCTCTGAATGATCGTCCTTGCACAGCCAGTGCTTTTCAAGCCAACTAAATGTGAGATAAAGCAAGCAGTAGTCAAGCATTCCGATTGGCATCGAAGCCTTTCCAGTATCTGGCGGTATATTTACTATAGAAATAATATATATGTGAATCGCAAATAATAATATTAATGTAATGCAAAACCTGTAATCAGTTATCATTCCCCATTTATATTGAATCAAAACCCCAAATGAGCCGACAGTTGCCGCAGAGGCAAGGGCGGTTCCAACATCGCAAAACG
>CAIWFP010000450.1 GCA_903911985.1 uncultured Sphingomonadales bacterium | reverse complement strand
GTCTGTCCCCTGATCCACAATCTGGTGATTGCGCTGGACGGTGATGGCGCCTCCGCCGTTTGCGCGATGGAGGGGCGCACCATGCCGCCGGGTGGCGATTTCATCGGGGAATATGAGGATAGGTTCCGAAGGACAGCGGGCGGCTGGGCCTTTTCGTTGCGGATATTCACCCTGCTGCGCATGCCGGGATGAGGGCGGGCATGTGCTTCGCGCTGTCTCGTAAACGGACGGACCGGGTTGGCAGGCTGTCGGAGCTTTGCATGGGGTATGACTTTGGTATAGTGGCAGCCCATGAGGGTCGCTCGGGTAATCGATTGGGGTGAAAGCCTTTGCCGCTGGGCGCTGTCTGATGGCGGGCGCGTTGCGTCTGCTTCACCAACGCCGGGCACCCGGTGGCGGAACCGGGCGATGGGCCGGTTTGCGGCTCCGGTTTCCGCGTCCCGCGGGGATTGCCTGACAGGCAAGGTTGGTGCGCTTGGCGTGATGCGGGGGGCGGCGGCATGAGCGGTCTTCGCTGGTATGTGGTGGAAACGCTTCCGCGCAAGGAGGCTTTGGCCAGCCGCAATCTGGACCAGCAGGACTTTGCGAATTTTTGCCCGAGGTTCCGCACCACCCGCAGTCATGCCGGGAGGACAATGGCGGTGCTGGCGCCTTTGTTTCCGGGATATCTGTTTGTCCGTTTCGATCCCGGGAACCATCCGTGGCGGTCGATCAACGGGACGCTTGGGGTGCGTCGGCTGATCGGCTTTGGGCAGACACTGCCCCAGGCCATGCCGGAGTTTGTGATGCGCAAAATTCTGGCGCGCTGCGAAAATGGCATCATGACGCCAGCGGGCGATCCATTCGAGCGGGGGGATATCGTGCGGATAACCTCGGGAGCGTTTGTCGACCGGATCGCCACGGTGGAAAGATATGACAGCCGTGAGCGGGTTCGCATCCTGATGGAGTTTCTGGGCGCGCAGCATGCGATCGAGATGCCGGTGGACTGTCTGGTTACGGAGGCGTGCCAGTCGTGATCGGTGGCAATGGGACATGTTTTGGCGTTGTCGGTGGACGGGCGGCGGGCCACATGCGCGTTTTGCCGCGCGAATATAAGTGAGAGGGGCGATGGGGTTCGAGCCACTGGTACCGATGCCCCCCAGGGCAAAACATTTTGATTATACCGACCGGGATAGTGTCGCCGGGCGGGTTATTGGTTCAAGCTTCTATTCGCTGTGGGTCGCCCTGATCGCGGCTGTCGTCATTCCGCATCTGGTCCGGGTTTATGCCGCGCAAACGGGAATGGTTTTCGCAAGCGCGGAGCATTATTTGCTGCCGACACGCGTATTTTCGGCTGGCGCAATAATTTTGGCGCATATTTCGTTACGTCAGCTGTGGGTGTTGCCGGTCGTTTCGACAAAAGTTATCATAGTTCCAACATTTATATTGTCTTACGCGCTTGCTATTTTCGCGATGTTTATAGTTAAACAGCCCGTAAGCTATTATTGCCTTGCAACTGCGCTATCCATATCGTTCTCATGGTATGTTTTTGTATCGATTATGCGCGGTCGTTACATGAAGCCGATTGTCGGCATTTTCGGCTTTTCCCGCAATGATTTTGGCGACCTGCCCACCCATATTCGCTGGGTTGTTGTGGGGTGTGGCGAGGTGCCAAGCAATATCTCGGCGCTGGTGGTTGATCCGCATGCCAAGCTGGATATCGAAAGCTCGGAATTCATCAGCAATCTCGTGCTTGACGGGATACCGGTTTATCACCGTTCCCACATTGAGGAGGGCGTGACCGGCAGGGTTAAGTTCAATATCCATGCGGACAATAACTTTGGCGCGCTTTTGCCTTCCCTTACCTATTCGCGCCTGAAAAGGGTTTTTGATCTGATTGGAGTTATTATTATTTCTCCGATTTTCATGATTTTTATGTGTGTTTCGGCGCTGGCTATCAAGATGGATAGTCCGGGACCGGTGTTCTTCCGGCAGCAGCGTCGAGGATATCGGGGGCGGCCGTTTACCTGTTACAAGCTGCGAACCATGCGGATGGGGTTGCCCGGCCCGGCGTTCACGGCCCCGGCGGACCCCCGCGTGACGCGTTGCGGCAAGTTTCTGCGCAAGTGGCGGATTGATGAAATGCCCCAGATTTTCAATGTTCTCAAAGGGGGCATGAGCCTGATCGGCCCCCGGCCAGAGGCGGCGGTGCTTGCGGAGCACTATGCCATGCATGTGCCGTTCTACAATTATCGCCATGCGGTGAGACCCGGGATTACCGGCTGGGCTGCCGTGAACCAGGGCAATGTTGCCGAGGTCGATGCCGCGGGGTTGAAGCTCGAATATGATTTTTATTACATCAAATATTTTTCCCCCTGGCTCGATTTTCTGATTATTCTCAAAACGCTACAGACGATCTGGAGTGGCTTCGGATCACGCTGAGCGGCGCGATCCCGGGCAGGCTGCCGGTCAAATCCCGGTGGTTTTGCGCGGGCGCGCGGGGTGCCGCCGGGGTGAGGGGCAGGGCGCGCGGGTGTGGGTGATTTTCACCCGCACTGCGGTAGCCGTTGTGGGGCGGCGCATTTCAAGTTTTTCATCATGATCAAGACACGCAAGCCAGATTTGTCCGTTTTCAGACGGGCCCGCGTTCTCTTGCCGGGGTTGGTTCAGAGGGGGCTGGTTCAGAGGGGGTTGGTTCAAGAGCGCGGGTGGCCGTTTTGCTCATCCCCCTGCCGGGGCTACTCGCCCTGACTGTCTGGGCGGGGCGCGCCACGGCGATCGACCGGATTTTGGGCACCGATGCGGTTCAGGAATTGCGCTTGCGGATTCTGCCCACGGTTTGGCGCATGATCGGCGATTTCATGCCATGGGGGAGCGGGCTGGGATCGTTCGAGACGACCTATCGACTCTATGAGCCCGACCAGATGCTGATGCCGGCCATCATGAATCACGCGCACAATGACTGGCTCGAGATTGTGCTGACCGGCGGCGTTCCGGCGGTGCTGGTGGGGTTGCTGGCAGTTGGGGTCTGGGTGGCGCGCGCGGTTGCCCTGCTGCGATGCCGCCCATATACCGCCTCCCGTCTTATGCCGACATTGGGACTTGTGATCATCCTGTTGCTCGCGGTTGCCCCGCTGGCGGACTATCCTCTAAGGGTGCCCTCGCTGGAATGCCTGTTGGTTTGCGCAGCGGTCTGGGCGCAGGCGCAAGGGCGGTCCGGGCCGCCGGCGAGGACGGGCGCTGACCGTGTGAATGAACTTTAATGCCATCCAACCTCAACCATTTGCCACGACGGATTGGTCTCAAGATGCACATTCCCCTGCCCAAGCCCAGCTCCAAGCCCGGTTCCAAGCCCAGCTCCAAGCCCGGTTCCAAGCCCAGCTCCAAAGGCGGACTTGCGATACTCGCCTGCGCGCTGTTCCTGTCGGCCTGTGCCGGCGCGCCCAGACTGGGTGGTGACCCCGCGGTTACGGTGATAGACGCCAGACAGTTGCCCACGCCCATGCGGCGGGATCTGACGCCCGAGGAAATTCCCTATCCCGTGGGGCCATTCGACCGGTTGACCGTCGATGTCTTTGGCATTCCGGATCTATCCAACCGCCAGATACAGGTGGATGCCAGCGGCCGCATTTCCTTCCCGCTGGCGGGCGTTCTGGAGGTGTCTGGCAAGACGCCGGGGGAAATCGAGGCGTTGCTGGCCGCACGGCTTCAGCAGGCCTATGTTCGCGACCCTCATGTCACGGTCAACCTCAAGGAAACGCTGAGCCAGTTCGTCACGGTGGAGGGGACAGTCCAGAAGCCGGGCCTCTATCCGGTGCTGGGCCACATGACGCTGCTGCGCGCCATTGCCACGGCGCAGGGGACCACGGAGTTTTCGCGTCTCGACGATGTGGTGGTGCAGCGCACCGTGGATGGCAGGCATTACGCCGCCCTCTACAACCTCAATGCCATTCGGCATGGCGCCTATGCCGATCCCGCTATCTACGCCAATGACGTGGTGATGGTGGGAGACAATCACGCGCGCCGGTTGTTCAAGGATTATCTGACTGTGTTCGGGGCATTGGCGGGGCCGCTGGTTATCGTCCTCGACCGCACTCTCTGACAAACATTACAGGAAAGTTGTTAGGCTATGTCACCGACGCCTGAGCTCGAATTCCCTGAAGAATGCGCGGATTCGCGCTATGCCGCCGCCGCGACGGC
>CAIWFP010000449.1 GCA_903911985.1 uncultured Sphingomonadales bacterium | reverse complement strand
TCCAGTGCGGCGAATAGCTGCCCCCGCGATCTTCCACTACTGGCTTCCACTACTGGCCCGCCGGAGCATCCTCCACCCTCACCGCCTGGATGACAGTGACGGTCTTGCGCACCGGCTTGCCCGACGCATCGGTGTATGGCTTGGTCTTCCCCCCGGTGCAGGGGATCGGCCCGAGCTTGGCAAATTGGCTGGATAGCTGCCCTTCGCTGCGGGCGACTTCGCAATGGCTCTGCGTGCCATCTGCCTCAATGGTAATCTTGATCTCCATCCAGCTCGGCCGGGTGGGCCAGGGCAGCACGCCCGGCAAGGCCCAGCGCACCCTTTGCACCCATATGCCGGCGGTGGGGTTGCCCGCCTCGTCGGTGGCGGGGGTGAACTGCCCCCTTGCGCTGAGCAGACGGCAGCTTGCCGCGTCCAGCTGACTGAACCCGCTGCTCAGCGTAATCGCGCAGCCCGAAACACGGCCCGTGGGCGCCACGGTCAGGCTCGCGGTCACATTGCCCGTCTGCTCCGCCTTGCGCGCCTCGGCCGGGTAATCGGCGATGGTGACCCAGCCATCGGCATAGCCCATGGGGATGGGATTATGCGGGTTGCTGGGCGGAAGAAGTACCGGCGGCGGCTCGTTGCCGGGCAAAACCCAGTAAACCCGGCTGGTATAAGTGCGCTGTGCCGGTTTTTCTCCGGCATTGAGCGGATTGAACCGCGCCCGCGCCCGAACCAGGCTGCATGTCGTTGAATCCAGCAGATCAGAGCCGCTGCTCTGCGTGATCATGCAATCACCCGGCACACCGGCGGCATCAATGGTCAACCGGAAACCGACATGACCCTGAACACCGGCGCGCAAGGCGGCGGCCGGATAGTCACTGGTTCCAATCCAGCTGCCGGGATTGGTCAGCGGCTTTGGCACAGCATTTGCGCCCGGCTGTGGATAAGGCGCAGGTGCGGGCGGCGCATAGACCAGAGGAATCGGAGCAGGCGCAACCGGGGCGGGGACAGTGGCAGCCACCTGCCCGGCCACCTGCCCGGCAAAACCGGCCATGCCGGACACCACCGCCCCGGCAAA
Organism: uncultured Sphingomonadales bacterium; assembly: GCA_903911985.1. Lineage (GTDB taxonomy): Bacteria > Pseudomonadota > Alphaproteobacteria > Sphingomonadales > Sphingomonadaceae > Novosphingobium. The sequence continues at coordinate 2,028 of CAIWFP010000449.1, read as the reverse complement.
TAGAAATCCCCGCATCCTCAACACCTTCCCGTCACCGCATCCGCGCCATGTCCTATGCGCCATGTCCTATGCGCCATGTCCTATGCGCCATGTCCTATGCGCCATGTCCTATGCGGTTGAACCGCGCCCCGCAAGGCGCTAACCCCCGCGCCCATGAGCCACGACATTTCGCCCCTCGCCACGCAGTTCCCCCCCCTGCCCGCCATCGCGGGCGCCACGCCGCGCATTGCCCGCGCCCATTACAAAACATGGGACCGCTGCGACCTGACCTATGTGGAACTGTCCGAGGGAACCAGCGTCGCGGGCGTGTTCACCCGCAACATCTGCTGCTCGTCAGAGGTGGAGCTGGGCCGCGCCAATGTGGCGCAAGGCTCGGCCCGCGCGCTGATCGTCAATGCCGGCAATTCCAACGCTTTCACCGGCTATCGCGGGCGCGAGGCGGTGGTGCAGATCATGGATCAGGTCTCGGCCCATCTCGGCTGCGCGGCCGAGGAGGTGTTCGTCTCCTCCACCGGCGTTATCGGCGTGCCGCTGCCCAAGGACAAAGCCCGCGAGGGGGTCGCCGCCGCCCTCACCGCCGAGCCCTGCTCGTGGCTGGAGGCGACCAACACCATCGGCACCACCGACACTTTTGCCAAGGGCGCCATGGCCACCGCCATCGTCGGTGGGCACACGGTTACCCTCTCGGCCATCATCAAGGGCAGCGGCATGATCGCCCCCGACATGGCGACCATGCTCGGCTATATCTTCACCGATTGCGCCATCGCGCCGGGATATCTGCAGGAATTGCTGAGCGCGGCGGCGGACGAGACCTTCAACTGCATCACCGTCGATTCCGACACCTCGACCTCCGATACCATCCTCGCCTTTGCCACCGGCAAGGCGGGCAACCAGCGCATCAACTGCTCCGGCTGCCCCGGCGCCGATGCCTTCGCCGCCGCGCTCCACGATGTGTGCCGCCAGCTGGCGCATCTGGTGGTACGCGATGGCGAAGGCGCGCAGAAATTCATCGCCATCACCGTGACCGGGGCGGTAAGCGACGCCAGCGCCCGCCGCGTCGGCCTTGCCATCGCCAATTCGCCGCTGGTAAAAACCGCCATCGCCGGGGAAGACGCCAATTGGGGCCGGGTGGTCATGGCCGTGGGCAAGGCGGGCGAGCCTGCCGACCGTGACCGGCTCTCCATCGGTTTCGGCGGCATCTGGACGGCAAAGGACGGCCAGCCCGTGCCCGATTATGACGAGGCGCCGGTTGCCGCGCATCTCAAGGGCCACGATATCACCATCACGGTGGATCTGGGCCTTGGCGATAGCAGCGCCACCGTGTGGACCTGCGACCTCACCCACGGCTACATCTCCATCAACGCCGATTACCGCAGCTAGGCGGGTGGTCTAACGTGGCCTTCTCCCCCGCCCTGCACGACGGCGTGCGCGCGGTGCTGCAAGCAGCTGCTAACCGCGCCATAATGCCGCGCTATCAACATCTGGAAGCGCACGAGATCATCGAAAAGGCGGCGGACGACCTCGTCACCATCGCCGACCGCGAGAGCGAGGCCATCCTTGCCGAGGGGCTCTCCCGCCTGCTGCCCGAGGCGGCGATCGTCGGCGAGGAAGCCGCCTATGCCGACCCCACATTGATGGATCGGCTGGGCGATGCCCTGTGCTGGATCATCGACCCCATCGATGGCACCCATAATTTTGCCCATGGCAAGCCGCCCTTCGGCATCCTCGTCGCGCTGGCCAAGGCGGGCGAGGCCATCGCCGGGTGGATCTACGACCCGCTGACCGGACGCCTGTGCCACGCGGCGCGGGGGACCGGCGCTTTCGTCAACGGCGAGCGCGTCACCGCGCGCACCAGTGGCAGCGCGCCGCCCGTGGCCGCCATCTCGCTGATCTATGCCGATGAAGCCCGGCGAGAGGCTCTGAAAACCCACATCGCGCCGCATTACCAGCTGGTGGATATCCCCCGCTGCGCCGCCGAACAATACCCCCGCCTGACGCTGGGCACCAATGACCTGTCGATCTTCGAGC
>CAIWFP010000448.1 GCA_903911985.1 uncultured Sphingomonadales bacterium | reverse complement strand
TCAATCGCGATCAGCCGCGTGGAATAGGCGTCGTCCCCATCCCAGGGCACGGTCTTGCCGACACTGACCAGCACCGTGCCATTACCCGCCCAGGCGAACCAGACGAGATCAAAGTCCGGTGGCACGGTCTTTACGACCGGTTTGCTCTTGCCGGTCAGGTCTGCGATCATCACCGCGTCCCGTCCGTCGACAGTGAAGCGCGCCAGCATACTGAGCCCGTCCGGCGAGAGCAGCGGATCGCGCAGCAGCGCCTGGGCGGCAAAGGCCTTGGTGGGAATGCGGCTCGGCACGGACTGGGGCGGCACGGTTTGGCTGCCCCCGGTTTGGCCCCCGGTTTGGCCCTCGGCAGTGGCGGGGCCGGTGGCGGGGCCGCCGGTAGCCGGGCCGGTGGTCGCCATAGCCGCCTTGCCGCCCGCACTCCCTTGCGCCCATCCGTCAACCCCACAGCCAAGCGCCAGCGCCGCAGCCAGCACCGATGTTCCCGCAAATCCGCGCATCATCCCCCCACAACCCCCATAGTATCAGCCGAATCCTCGCAGCATTTCCATATTTTACAAGGCACAAAAGCCTCGATTAGCGAGATATCCGCCACGCCCCACGGCACTGCCCCTACGTGGCCGAGAAGCGCCCGCCCCCCAGCCGCGCGCCCACTTCCGTCCCGCCCTGAGACACCCCCAAACCAGCACTTTGCCGCGCCGTTAACGCTGGTAATTAATCATTAACGATAACCAACATCGACCCGCCCCGAAGGCGTGGCCGAACCGGTCTGTGACCCCACGGACCGGCAGCGATGGAGCCTGCGTGATGAACGGCCAGAATTCCCCGACGCACCAATCGGCACACACACCGGCGCTCAGCGTGGTGATGAGCCTGTGTGACATGGACCAGCCATATACCGCGCGGCAACTGGACGCGGCCATCCGCTCCGTCCGCGCCCAGAGCTTTGCCGATTTCGAGTTTCTGGTCGGCGTAGACGGCGCCGATCTGGGCACGGCAAGGGTCGTCATGGGCCACGCGCTTGATGATCGCCGCATCCGCCTGATCACCATCGAGGCCTGCGCCGACGCGCCCGCAGGCACATACAGCGGCCTGACCGCCCTCAACCATCTGCACGAACTGGCCCGCGCCCCCTTCATCGCCCGGGCCGATGCCACCGACATTTCCGCGCCGGACCGTCTCGAGCGCCAGATGGCCATTCTCGCCGCCAACCCCGATCATACCGTCATCGGCACCGGCTGTGCCCGCTTCGCCGCGCAGGACAGGGGCCTCGTCCGCCGCGATCCGGCAAACCCGGGCGCTGTCTTTCCGCCCCCCGCCAATCAGGAAGATGCCGCACCCATGGGTGATGATCGCATCCGCGCCGCCCTCAAGTCCGGCCCGCCGATGGATCCCGCCACGCTGATCTATGCCCGCGCGGCGGTGCTGGCCGTGGGCGGCTATCGCACGGCTTTCGGTTCGGCGGCGGGTTATGATCTGCTGCTGCGCTTCTCGGTGCTGACCCGCATGGCCAAGCTGCCCGACGCGCTGGTCTCCCGCGCCGCGCCGCGCCCCTGCGCCGAAAGCGAGCTCGTCTCGCGCGCCAGCGCCAATGCCGTGGCCTGGCTGTGCCACCGCGAGGCGCGGGCTGGCCGTTGCGATCCGGTCGGGGCCCTTGGCCGCCTGCCCACCCACACGGAGCTGGACATGCTGTTCGGTCGCGGCGCGGGCGATGTCGTGCGCCGCCGGGTTATCGAGGCCTCGCTCCACGCGCCCCGGGCTCTGGCCACGCAAGGCTGGGACATGCTCCAGCACTATGCCCAGCGCCATAGCGACGACCCCCGCATGTGGCCTCTGGCCGCGCGCATGCTGGCGGCGGGCAAGCCCGTCCGCGCGGGGCAACTGGGCATGACCCTGATCACCGCCTGACCGGCCCCGTCACACCGGACACCACCACCTTTGGGAGTCCCCATTTTGCAATAGAGGTCAATTTCAGATGTTCGCGCAATCGGTCAGGTCACGCTGGGCAATGGCGGCCATGCTTCTGGCAGGCCTGCCGTTTCTGCTCGCCCGTGTGCCGGATGCGTCGGACTACCCCAACCACCTCGCCCGTCACCATGTCTTCGCCGCCTCGGGCATGTCGGCCCTGCGCGCCTACTTCAGCGTCAACTGGCGCTGGCTGGGCAATCTGGGCATAGATCTGCCGGCGCTGGCCCTCACGCCGCTGCTGGGCGTGGAACTGGCGACCCGACTCGTCAGCGCCGCCATCGCGCCGCTCACGGTGCTTGGCATCCTCATGCTGTCGCGCGCCGCGCATGGCCGGGTGACGGGCAGCGCGATGCTGGCCCTGCCTTTCGCCTTTGCCCAGCCCTTCCTGTTCGGCTTCCTCAACTATTGCCTGTCGATCGCCCTGGCGCTCAATCTGGCGGCGCTGTGGATGCACAGTTCGCGCCGCGACTGGCGCCATCTGGCGGCTTTTGCCCTGGGCTCGGTTGTGGTGTGGACGGCGCATCTGGGCGGCTGGGTGCTGCTGCTGGCGCTGGTGCTGGGCAGCGAGCTGGGGCGGGCGCGAAACCGTGAAGAAGCCCTGCGCCACACGGCGGCCATACTGCCGTTCCTCCTGCCGCTTGCCCCCTTGCTGGCGTGGCATTCCCACGGGGGAGGAAGCCTGTTCCACTATGCCCCGCAGCTTCTGGCCAGCAAGGCGATGAATTTCGTCACCATCCTCAAGGGGCTGTCGATGCCGCTGGATCTGGCGATGACCGCGATCATCGGCGCGGCGGCGGTTCTGGCCTTCATCTGGGGCGGCAACCGCCGAATCGACCCGCGCCTTGCCGCCTCGGGCCTGCTGCTGGTCATCGCCGCGCTGGTCACGCCCACCACTGTCCTGGGCAGCTGGGGCGCGGATATGCGAATCACACCCTATGCGGTGATGATCTGCCTCATGGCCATCGGCCCCGCCAGTGATCGCACGCGCGAAAAACTGCTGATGCTGGCCGGCGCCAGCCTGTTCACCCTGCGCGCGGGGTGGACGACGGCGCTGTGGTTTCACGCCAGCACTGTCCTGCAACTCCGCCTCACCCTGCTCGACAGCGTGCCACAGGGCAGG
>CAIWFP010000447.1 GCA_903911985.1 uncultured Sphingomonadales bacterium | reverse complement strand
TTTCCCGGCATGCCGGGCAAATTACCAAGAATTGCGAACCGGGGGACCCCTTTTGCCGCCCGCGCCAACGGCAGGCATTGCTGCAATGGGCCTATGATTCGCGGGTGATGTGAAGCCAAGCCTTCGAGGAGGGCTTGGCGGATGGCCTGTTGCGGGATAGAGCCCGCACATGTTTGATGAACCCCAATTCGAGCAGCCCCAGTTTGAACACCGGCGCGTGCATGCCAAGATATACCTGATCTCGCCGCAGCATGTTGCCGGTGACTTTCCGGATCGGTTGACGCGTGCGCTGGAGGCCCCGGCCAACAGCCACCACCGCGTGGCCGCCTTCCAGTTCCGCGTGAAGGGCATCGACGAGCACGAGGCCGCGCGGCTTGCCGAACCGCTGCAGCGCATTTGCGAGGCCCATGAAGTGGCCTTCATCGTCAATGATTCGATCGCGCTGGCCAAGCGGTTGGGCGCCGATGGTGTGCATCTGGGTCAGGACGACATGGCTCGCGAGGGCGGGGTAAAGGAAGCCCGGAAAAGGCTGGGGAACGAGGCGCAAATCGGCGTTACCTGCCACGGCAGCAAGCATCTGGCGCTGGAGGCGGGCGAGACCGGGGCCGATTATGTCGCCTTTGGCGCGTTTTATCCCACCGAGACCAAGCAGGTCGACCACCACGCCGAGCCAGTGGTGCTGACCTGGTGGCAATCGCTGTTCGAGTTTCCCTGCGTGGCGATCGGCGGCATTACGCCCGAAAACGTGGGCGATCTGGTGCGCGCGGGTGCCGATTTCATCGCCGTGTGCGGCGCGGTGTGGAATGGCGACGAGGCGGCCAATGTCGTGGCCTTGTCAGAAGCCATGGCCAAGGCGAGCTGAGCCAAAATCCCCGGAAGGCCAGCCTTATGGGCGATTCGCTGGCCTCACACCATCATAGCCCAACCGCGCTAGTGCTGGTTGTTCAGCACCAGCCGGATGCAGCGCAACGAGGTCTCGGTGCCATCGGCGGTGAGACGGCGCAGAAATCCGTCACTCAGCCGCCGGAAACGTTCACCACTCTTGGGGCCGCTGGTCATCAGGGCCAGTTGGCCGGTGAGCAGATAGCTGCCTTGGCCAGCGGCGCTGCGATAAACCGAATCATGCAGGATGGTGAAATCCGCCTGAGGCTGATGAACCCCCGCCTCGCCAGCCGCGTCACCGGCTTCCTCGCAGATGTAATCCCCCCGATGCAGCGTGCCGATTGGCCCATCAAGCCCACCGCGCGCGACCTTTGCCAGGGCGGGGCAGGGGGCGGCAAGCACCAGCGACCCCGCAATTGCGCTTGCCAGACACCGCAGTGCCAACTCCCGCAACGCCATCCACCGCAAAGATTGCCAGAGGGACGCTCGCGCGGTAAGGGCGCGCGTGTTCGACATAACGCCGAGGGCCGCAGGCCCGGTGCGGTGGCTGTCGCCAACCCATGTTTTGCTCTTTGCCATTGAAGGTTCTTACCCATGAAGATCAGCGGCGTCGATATTCGTCCCGGTAATATTCTCGAATATGAAAAAGGCATCTGGAAAGTTGCCAAAACTCAGCACACCCAGCCGGGCAAGGGCGGCGCCTTCATGCAGGTTGAGATGAAAAACCTCATCGACGGCCGCAAGACCAATGTCCGCTTTCGTAGCCAGGACACGATCGAACGCGTTCGCCTCGACACCAAGGATTTCCAGTTCCTCTATGCGGAAGGGGACGATCTCGTATTCATGGATGTGGAAACCTACGACCAGATCACCCTGCCCAAGGATCTGCTGGGCGATGCCGCCGCTTTCCTGCAGGATGGCATGACCGCCGTGCTCGAAATGTATGACGACCGCCCGATCAGCGTGGCACTGCCCGATCAGGTGG
>CAIWFP010000446.1 GCA_903911985.1 uncultured Sphingomonadales bacterium | reverse complement strand
GCCCGGCCGGGCCTTGGCGCATGCCCACAAATCGGGCCACAGCGCCGGAAAGCACGCCGGGGGCCACCACGCGGGCGGGCACCACGGCGCGCATCATGGCGGCTCCCATCATACCGGCGCCCACCATGCCGCAGCCCACCACACTGCCGTTCCACCAGAACCACCCGCCCCCGCCGTCGCCGCAGAGGCCAGCCCGCTCACCCCCTATGAACGCAAGGTGGTGGCCATCGCCGTGCGAGAGGCTGATCGCGCCAGCGGCGTGCTGTGGCAGAAAGACCGCGTGGGCGTCGCCGATTTCGCCCTCGCCTCCGCCGCCCCGCGCCTGCACATCGTCGATCTGGAAAGCGGCACGCTGCGCTCCTTCCTCGTCGCCCATGGTCGCGGCTCAGACCCAGAGCATGACGGCTGGCTGAAAAGCTTCTCGAACGGCATCGGCTCGGAGGCCACCTCGCGCGGCGCCTATCTCTCCGGCTCGTGGTACGATGGCAAATACGGCACCTCGATCCGCCTCACCGGCATGGATGCGGATAATTCCAACGCGATGGACCGCGCCATCGTCATGCACCCGGCATGGTATGCCGCGCCCGACATGCTGGCCAAATGGGGCAAGCTGGGCCGCAGCGAAGGCTGCTTCGCCATGGCGCCAGAGCAGTTCAACGAAGCCCTGTGGCATCTTGCCGGCGGGCGGCTGCTGTTTGCGGATCGCATCGGCGAGGCTTGATTTTTAAGAATTAAGGGGAAGTTTCTTGGGGCCTTAGGCCCCAAACCCCATTACTTTCTGCGCAGCGCATCATTTGGGCCTCGCGCAACGTCTCCGCGCCGCAGGCTTTTATAGCCGCTTCGCGGCAAGGCGCGGCGATCGGGGTCGCTACCCGACGCAGACAGTTCTGGGGTCTTGGGGGCGTAACGCCCCCAAGACTTGGCCTTTACCCCCTACTCGTTCAAATAATCCCCGCCAGCTTCCCCGCCCGCTCAAACATGCCGATAATCGTCTGCACCTGTTCGGCGGAATGCTCCGCGCACAGCGAGCAGCGCAGCAGGGTCATGTTCGCGGGCGTTGCCGGGGGCCTTGCGAGGTTGACGTAAAGCCCCTCGTGCAGCAGCGCCTCCCACATGCCGGCGCCCCGCTCCAGATCGGGCATGATGACGCTGATGATCGCGCTCTGCGGCGTCTCGGTGCCAAGCTGGAAGCCCAGCGCCTTCAGCCCGGCGTGCAGGGTGCGGCTGTTCTCCCACAGATGGGCCCGCTTGGCCGCACCCTGCTTCAGCTTGCCGATGGACACCGCAGCGGTGGCTACCACGCTGGGCGGCAGGCTGGCGGTGAAGACATAGGGACGGCACACCAGCCGCAGAATCTCGAACTTGGGGTGGTTGGAGACGCAAAATCCGCCCACCGTGCCCACGCTCTTGCTAAAGGTGCCGATGACGAAATCGACCTGATCCAGCACGCCCTGATCCTCGGCCACGCCGCGCCCGTTGGGGCCGATGAAGCCCATGGAATGGGCCTCATCCACCAGCACCATGGCGCCATATTTCTTGGCAATGGTGATCATTTCCTTCAGCGGGGCGATATCGCCCATCATCGAATAGACGCCCTCCAGCACCACCAGAATGCCAGCGCCCTCGGGCACGCGGCGGAGGCGCTTTTCCATGGCCTCGATGTCATTGTGCTTGAACGGCACCACCTCTGCGTCGCCCATCTTGCAGCCATCCCAGATGGAGGCGTGGCTGTCGATGTCGAGGATGATGTAGTCGCCCTTGCCCGCCACCGTGCTGATGATGCCAAGGTTCGCCTGATAGCCGGTGGAGAACACCATGGCATGATCCATGGCGTAGAAGTCGCAGAGTGCCGCCTCCACCGCCTTGTGCCCGGCATAGGTGCCGTTGAGGCAGCGGCTGCCGGTCGTCCCCGCGCCGAAATCGTCCAGCGCCTGCTTGCCCGCCGCTATCACGTCGGGGTCGAAGGTCATGCCCATGTAGTTGTAGGTGCCGAGCAGGATGGTCTCGCGCCCGTTGCACACGGCAACGGTGGGGCTGATCACCCTCTCCATCACCAGACTGAACGGGTCGGTGACGCCAGTGGCCAGCAGGTCGGAGCGCATGGCGATCAGCGGGTCGAATTTGGAAAACAGATCGGTCATTTTGAAATTCCATCGCCGCATTGGGCATTGCTTGGCTTAGGGCTGGTATCAGTATTCAAATCGGAGCGAACAAGTCGACCATATAGCCGTCAGGATCGGCGACAATCGCATATCGCTGGCCCCAAAAGGCATCCCAAGGCTCCTTGATCACCGGGAACCCGGCTCCGTGGATGCTGGCCACAGCCTCGTCCACCGCTGCCGGGCTATCACATTTGATCGCAAAGGATGAATGACTGGGCGGTGTGGGATCCGTGCCCATGATCGATTTCATCAAATCGCGATCATCGATCATCAGGCGCACATCGCCTTCGTCCGTGATGGCTTCGAGGTGTTTGGCGTCCGGCTCGATTTCGGGAAACTCAAACCCAAGTAGCGCATAGAACCGCACCGTTTCGGCCAAATTCCCGCTGGTCACGCCAATCGCGTCGAGTTTCATCCGCGGCATCGGGTTATCCCCGCAGCTTCACCACCGCGTCCACCAGCTGGCCATAGGTTTCGATCTCGGCCTGCTGGTTCATGCTGATGATGATGTCGAACTCGTCCTCGATGGCGGCGACGAAATCCATCACCGTCAGGCTGTCGAACTCGAGATCTCCGGCAAAGGTCGAGGCGTCGGTGATGGCGATCTCCTTCTTGTTGAAGGGCTCGATCAGCGCGGCGATGGTCGCTTCGGTGGTGGCGCGGGTCATGGGGCGGCTCCTGAATGGGGCAAAATCTGATGGGATGGCTGATGGCGCGTAATTGCGGCGCAAAAGCGGCGGGAGGTGGCATTGTCAAGCTCGGCGTCAAGCGCGGCGCAGTCGCTCACCCCTCCAGCAGCGCCTTTACCGCCGCCATGAACGGCCCGATCGACACGGGCTTGGCCAGATAGCCCTCGGCGCCGGCGTCGCGGATACGGTCCTCATCGCCCTTGCCGGCATAGGCGGTGACGGCCAGCACCGGAATCGCGCGCAACAGCGGATCCTTTTTGGCCGCCTCGATCAGATCCAGCCCCGAGACATTGGGCAGCTGAATATCCATGATAAT
>CAIWFP010000445.1 GCA_903911985.1 uncultured Sphingomonadales bacterium | reverse complement strand
CGTATAGGGCACGGACCGATCGCCGTACAGGAACTGCATATCGCTCCAACGTGTGAAAAAATCAAGCCATCTGTTGCGCAATTCTGTCCTGCTCAGCGCCCCCTCTCAAGCGAGGCGCTTTGCCGCGAAGCGGGTATAATATGCGGCGTTGCGCCACGCCGAACCCGAGGCGCCACAATGACACTAATGGAAGCGCGAGGGACTCGTCCGTCGCATCTATCCCTTCACCTCTATCCCTAAAACCTAAAACCCCGCCCCGTCCGGCCAGCCCGGTGCCACCAGCCCCATCACCTTGAACAGCGTGCCCATTTGCTCCGGGTGGGTCAGCCGCTCCAGCGCGGCGGCGATCGACTTCGCATGGGCGGGTGAGGATTGCGCCAGCGCGGCGGCGCGGGTGCCGATACCCATGGCATTCAGCCACGCCCCCTGCCCTACCGTGCCCAGCACCCGTGCCCCATCGCGGCGCGCCACCTCGGCGGCTGTGGCGAAATCGACCAGCGCGGTAAGGTCCGCCTCGCCGGGGGCAGTGAATGGATCGTGGTGCTGGTGCGCGCGCAGGGCCTGCAGCGTGGAGCCGGTTTGCACCGTATCATACCCATAGTCGATCAGCAGCGCGGCACCGCCCTGCGTGGCCAGCCGCCGGCTGATCTCGGATACGACCGCAGCGGCGGCAGGGCAGGTCTCGATGATAGTGCCCGCCTCGGCCTCGCGCGCGCCCTCGGGCACGGCGGCATCCATGGGCAGCTCGCCCGCCATCGGGGCAAAGGCGGGATGTCCTGCTTCATCGGCCATCACCCCCACCATCCGCTCTCGCCACCCGCGCGGGGTTTTAACCAGCTGGCGAATGGGCAGGGCGTCGAGAAACTCATTGGCCACCAGCAGCATGGGGGCATTGGTGGGCAGGGTTGAAAGGTCGTTGTGCCAATGGGCATGGGGCACCACCTCGCGCTGGGCCGCGCGCAATACGGGCGAGGTTTCGACGAAATGCACTTGCGGGTTCAACCCAAAGCGCGCCGCCACCTTCAGGCAATCACGCGCGAGGGTACCGCGACCGGGGCCGGGCTCCACATAGAGCACCGGGCCGGGCTTTCCGGCCCGCATCCAGATATCGGCCAGCCACACGCCCACCATCTCGCCGAACATCTGGCTGATCTCGGGCGCGGTGATGAAGTCCCCGGCGCTGCCCAGCGGATCGCGGCTGGCGTAATAGCGGGCGTTGGCCTCGGCCATGTAGTGCGCGAGGCTGATCGGCCCGGTGGCGGCGATCAGCCTGCGGAAGCTTTCGGCCAGCGCGGGAGGGCTCATGCCTCTCCCGCAACCAGAGGCGGACGCATCAGCGCCCGCACCACCAGCGCGAGGCCAATCAGAATCATCGGAATGGTCAGCCACTGCCCCATCGACAGGCCCGTGCGCGCCGCGAATTCCTGAAGCTGGGCATCGGGCTCGCGGAAAAACTCCACGGTGAAGCGCGCGAGGCCATAGCCCCCCAGAAATACCCCGCCGAGCAGGCCGGGCCGCAGCCGCGCGGCGGTTTTCCAGAACAGCGCCAGCAGCACCACCGCCAGAACCAGCCCCTCCAGCCCGGCCTCGTAAAGCTGGCTGGGGTGGCGCGGCAGGGCTCCGCCATCGGGGAAAACCATGGCCCAGGCCACATTCTGCCCGGCCACGCGCCCCCATAACTCGCCATTGATGAAATTGGCGATGCGCCCGAAAAACAGGCCGAAGGGCACGCAGGTCGCAACATAATCGCCCACCCGCAGGAAGCTCAGCCCGCCGCTGCGCGAGACATAGGCCAGAGCCAGAAGCACGCCGATCATGCCGCCATGGAAGCTCATGCCACCCTGCCACAACTTCAGCAATTCGGCGGGATGGGCCAGCAGCTGTGGCCCGTAAAAGATCGCGTAACCCAGCCGTCCGCCCGCGATGATGCCGATGGTGCACCAGAAGAACAGGTCTTCGGCGTGGCGCTGGGCCATGGGAGCGCCGCTCTGCCGCAGCATGCGCGTAAGATGCAGATAGCCGAGGACAATGCCCGCCAGATAGGCGAGCGAATAATAGCGCAGGGTGAAAAATCCGAGGTCGATGCCCCGCTTCAGGCCGAGATCAGCCCAATAGAGGGGCGCGTGCGCCGCGCCAACAGCAGCAGGGGCCAATAGTGACAGCACGGCGTCAAACTCCTAACAGATACGCCAAAGGGCTGGCGCCCAATCGTTGGCACGGGCCGGCGCGCATGGCGTCGACGACGGCGGCCTTTTGGCAGATTGCGATGACGGATGTAAGACCTTGGTGACGACTGAAGCGCGACAGCCATGGACGCAGGCGGCGGCGGCGCTGCTCGCGGAAATGCGCGCGGTGATGGCCGCGCTTACCGCGCCCGGCGCGCCCTTCGAAACCGCCATGGTGGAGCACCACGGCCAGCCCATGCCCGCCTTTGTCGGAGCGCCGGTCAGCCTGCCCGCGCTGTTTGCCCAATTCTGCGGGGATCACGCCGAGCGGGAGTTCCTTGTCGATGGCGACCTGCGGCTGACTTTCGCTGAGGTCTACAGCGGGGCTCAGGCCCTCGCGCGGGTACTGGTGGCGCGCCACGGCGTGAAGCCGGGAGACCGGGTCGGCATCGCCGCCGCCAATTCGTCCGCGTGGGTGGTGGCTTTCATGGGTGTGGTGATGGCCGGGGGCTGCGCCACGCTGCTCAACCGCTGGTGGACGCCGGGCGAGCTGGCCGAGGCTGTGGCACTGGCGGGATGCGGGCTGGTCCTGGCGGATGAGGAGCGCGGCGCCCGGCTGAATAGAAGCGGCGCGTCGGTGTTGACCTTCTCCCACGCACACCCGGATCAGGCCTTTGCCGGCTGGGGCAATGCGGAGCCGGACACGGCCCTGCCCACTTTGGCGGGCGAGGATCTGGCGACACTGCTGTTCACCTCGGGCTCGTCCGGAGGCCCGCGCGGGGCGGTATCGGATCATCGCGGTGTGGTTCAGGCGGTGATGAATTTTCTGGCGCAGGCGGCCATGGCCCTGGCCATCGCCCAGCGCGCCGGGCGCCCCGTCCCCGCCGCTCAGGTGGCGCTCGTCTGCGTGCCGCTGTTCCATGTGACGGGTCTCGTGCCGCTGCTGCTGCAAAGCTTTGTCATGGGGCGGCGTCTGGTGTTCATGCCTCATTGGGACGCGCGTGGGGCGATGCGGCTGATCGAGGCCGAGCGGGTGACCTATTTCCTCGGCGTGCCACTGATGAGCCACGAGATCGCCATCCACCCGGAGCGAGCAAACTTCGACCTGTCATCCTGCGCCTATTTCTCGGCCGGGGGCGCCGCCCGCCCGCCAGAGCAAGTTGCTGCAATCCACGATGCCCTGCCCCACGCCTTCCCGCTGAACTTCTATGGCCTGACCGAAGCCAATGCCGTGGGCGCGGGCAATTTCAACGAGGCCTGCCTTGCCCGGCCGGACAGCGTCGGCCCCGCCAGCGCCCCGCTGGTAGAGCTGGCCATTCTCGGCGAGGGTGGCCAGCCTTTGCCCGCCGGGCGGGAGGGGGAGATCGCCATCCGCTCGGTTTGCACCATGCGCGGCTATTGGGGCGACCCCGAAACCACCCGCGGCACATTTACCGAGGATGGCTTCCTGCGCACCGGCGATGTCGGCCGGCTTGATGATGAAGGCTTTCTCACCATCACCGGCCGCGCCAAGGACATCATCATTCGCGGCGGCGAGAACATCTCCTGCCTTGAGGTGGAGCTGGCGCTGATGGCCCACACCGATGTGGCGGAGGCTGCGGTGTTCGCCGTGAACGACCCGCGCATGGGCGAGTCGCCAATGGCCGTGTGGCGCGCCCGCGCGGCGGCCGATGCCCCCGACGAGGCGGATCTGCGCGCCTTCCTGACCACAAGGCTGGCGGCTTTCAAACTGCCGGTCGCCTTCGCGCGCGCGACACAGCCGCTGCCACGCCTCGGCTCGCACAAGATCGACCGGCGGGCGGTAAGGTTGTGCTATGCCGAGAGCGCGGCTACCCATGGCCGACACGACTAGAACAGCCCCCTGGGAGATTCCCCCCCGATGACGCCGATCCGCATCCCCAACCAGCGCGCGGTAATCGAACGCCGCGCGCTCGGAGAGGCCATTGCCGAGGCCGTGGCCGCCAGCGACGGCACAAAAGCCCGCCCCCGGGTGGTGGAACTGCTGCGTCAGGCGCTGGAGCATGGCCGCGCGGAAATCGCCCGCCGCCTGTGCGAGCGCCCCACCGCCGGGCATGATTGCGCCGCCGGGCAGGCCTTCCTCATCGATCAGCTGCTACGGGTGATCCACGATCATGTCGTGACCAATGTCTATCCCGCCGGCAACCGCTCCACCGGCGAGCGGCTGACGATCATGGCCGTGGGCGGCTATGGGCGCGGCGAAATGGCCCCCCATTCCGATGTCGATGTCGCCTTCCTCACCCCCGGCAAGCACACGCCATGGTGCGAGCAGGTGATCGAGGCCATGCTCTATTTCCTGTGGGATCTGGGGCTGAAAATCGGCCATTCCAGCCGCAGTCTCGACGAGATGGTGCGCATGGCACGCGGCGACAACACCATTCGCACCGCCATGCTGGAAGGCCGCTATGTCTGGGGCGACCAGCCGCTGTATGACGAGGCCACCCGACGCTTCTGGGCCGAGGTGGTCGCCGGTACCGAGCGCGCCTATGTTGCCGAGAAACTGGCCGAGCGGGGGGATCGCCACCG
>CAIWFP010000444.1 GCA_903911985.1 uncultured Sphingomonadales bacterium | reverse complement strand
TGTCCACCTTGCCGTGGCCATGGTGCTGCCAGCAGTGGAACACGCGGTTGCCCACCTGCAACCCGCCGTTGCAATTGACGCTCTCGCCCGGGTCCAGCCCCGCCTCCAGAAACGACAGCGCCACCGTGGGCTTCACCGTCGAGCCGGGCGGATAGAGGCCGTGCAGTACCTTGTTGCGCAAGGGAACGTGGTCGTCCTCCGACAGCATCTTCCATTCCACGCGGCCGATGCCGTCGGAGAAGGAGTTGGGGTCGAAGCTGGGCATGGAACACAGGGCGAGAATATCGCCGGTGTGGGTGTCGATCACCGTCACCGCGCCGGATTCGAGGCCGATGCGCCGCGACGCGTAATCCTGCAGCCCGCCGTCGATGGTGAGGCGTATGGGCGCGCCGGGGATGTCGTCGCGCGTCTCGAGATCGCGCACGATCCTGCCGCTGGCGGTCACCTCGCTGCGGCGGGCGCCGGGAACGCCCCGAAGATCGGTGTCGAAACGCTTTTCCAGCCCGTCCTTGCCGATCTTGAAGCCGGGCGTAATCAGCAGCGGATTATGCTCTTTCTCGTAATCCTTGGCCTTGGCCGCGCCGACATAGCCGACAAGGTGGCCGACGCAGGGCCCGGTGGGGTAAAAACGCGAGAATCCCCGTTGCGGCACCACACCGGGCAGATCCGGCTGACGCACCGAAACGGCGGCGAACTTGTCCCAGTCGAGATGGGCGGCGGCCTCCACCGGGCGCACGCCGCGCGCGTCCTCCAGCCGGTCCTTGATGTCCTGAATTTCAATGGCGGTGAGGGCGAGGATATGCCCCAGCTCATCGACGGTCTTGTCGCGGTCGACCAGCTTTTCGGGGATGAGATCCACACGGAAATCGGCGCGATTGGCGGCCAGCGGAGCGCCTGTGCGGTCGAGGATCCAGCCACGGCGCGGCGGGATGAGCGAGAGGTTAACCCGGTTGCTCTCGGCCATCACCCGGTAATGTTCGTTCTCGCCAACCGCGATATAGCCCATCCGTGCGGCCAGCAAGACGCCGAGGGTACCCTGAAGTCCGCCGATCAGCACCGCGCGCCGGTCAAAACTGTCGCGCAGGGCAGCGGAGGTAATGCGCCGGCCCCTCTTGCTGTGTGGGCCCTTGGAAAACAGGGCCATCAGCCGAAGGCCCAGAAGCGGGTCAACCGGAAACTATCCGCGCGGGCCACTCCGCGTGCCACCACCGGATAGAGCAGCGCCGACAATATCAGCTGCGGCAGAATCAACAGGAGTGTGAATCCCCCGCCCGCCATTTGGGCGATTAGTGCGGCAATGATGATGTAAGTGGCGATAAGTCCGGCCGCCACTGCCCATTCAATCGAAAAATTGCGCCACGGCCAGCGGAATTCGATCACGTCGAGCGCGATCATCGCGATGGACCAGGTGAGGATGCCGCTACCCATGGGCTGACCACTAACCAGATCATCGACAAAACCAAGCGGCAGCCCGGCCCATACCGGCAACAGGCCGGGGTGAAGCTGGCGCCAGCTCAACAGCACCAAAAACCCGAGTGGTGGCATCAGTGGGGCGGAGGTGGCCGTCGGCATGCTGGCAATATAGCTCGCAATCGCGATCGTCGCCCAGGGGGTGAGGTAGGCCAGCACCGGCGAAGGCGCCCGGGTAAACCGGCGGGATCGCTTGCCCGCGGATTTGCGCGGCACCAACGGGATCATTGGTGGTGCTTTCCAGAAGACGAGTGGCTCGAAGATGTGTGGCCCGAATGGCTATGACTGGAAGCGGATGAGCCCGAAACCGACGCTGCGCCATCGACAGGTGCCAGGCTGGCATCCGCAACCGGGTTCCACTCCGGTTGCACTGCCACCATCTCGCTGACGCCCGGATCGGCCAGAACGCGCGCGATGGCGCCATCGTGGGTTAGCGAGGCGACCACCGCAATCGGCGTGCCCGGCCAATAGAGCCCGCCGGAGCCGGACGCGACAAAGGCGTCACCAATGTGCAGCGGGTTTACCGCCAGCGTCAGCAGGCGCAATTGCAGGGTGCCATCGGCGCGGCCACTGGCAAAAGCGGGAATTCCGTCACTGGCCCGGCGCACGGGCACCACACTCTCCGCATCGGTAAGCAGCAGCACCCGGGCGGAAACCTGCCCCACCTCGACGACGCGCCCCACCAGCCCCAGCGGCGAGACCACCGGCATGCCGACACCCACGCCGCTCATCCGCCCAATCGAAACCGTGGCATAGCGCCGGGTGCTGGAGGCGGTGGAGGCAATAAGCCAACCGGTGGCGATGGGTTTGGGATCTGTTTGCGTCAGATGGAGAAGCGCCTTCAGGCGGCGGTTTTCGTCGGCCATTCCGGCCATCTGCACCTGCCGTACCCGGCCTGCCGCCACCTCGCGCCGCAGGGCCGCGTTCTCGCTTCCCCAGACGAAATAGCCGGCAAGTGTCGAGCCGACATTGCTGGCCCCGGCACGCGTGCCGGCGACAAGCCGCCCGATGGGGACCGCAATGTCGGAAGCGGCAGACCGTGCCCAGGCAAATCCCGCGTGGTTCGACAGCGAACCCAGCAATACGGCCAGCCCCAGCAACACCCCGGCAAAGCCGGCGATGTAGCCGAAGAAATCACTGTATTGCGCCCTGCGCGAATAGCCGGTGCGCCGTTTGGATTTCGGCGCCATGGGTCGGGTCTTCCTCCTTTGCCGAAGGCGGTGGAGCGCGTCGCGCGGCCACCGCTCAGTCGGGAATTATGGTTTGGTCTGGCTCAGGCGGTCATCAACACGCCGCGGAACAGCGGGTCTTCCATGGCGCGGCCAGTGCCCAGCGCCACACAGGACAGCGGATCCTCGGCGATGCTGACCGGCAGGCCGGTTTCCTCGCGAATATACTCGTCCAGACCCTTGATCAGCGCGCCGCCACCTGTGAGCATGATGCCCTGATCAACGATATCGGCAGCCAGCTCCGGCTGGGTGTTTTCCAGTGCGATGCGCAGGCCATCGACAATCGCGCCAATCGGCTCCGACAGGGCCTCGGCGATGTTGGCCTGGGTGATGGTGATTTCCTTGGGCACACCATTGACCATGTCGCGGCCCTTGATGTGAACCGTTTCGCCCACGCCATCGGCGGGAACCATGGCCACGCCATATTCCTTCTTGATGCGCTCTGCCGTGGCCTCGCCGATCAGCAGATTGTGATGGCGGCGGACATAGGAAACAATCGCCTCGTCCATCTTGTCACCACCGACACGCACGCTGGTGGTATAGGCCAGACCGCGCAGGGAAAGCACCGCCACTTCGGTGGTGCCACCGCCAATGTCCACGACCATCGAGCCCACCGGCTCGGTTACGGGCATGTCGGCGCCGATGGCGGCGGCCATGGGCTCAAGGATGAGGTAAACCTGGCTGGCGCCGGCATTGCTGGCGGCATCGCGGATGGCGCGGCGTTCCACGCTGGTGCTGCCCGAGGGCACGCAGATGACGATCTCCGGATAGCGGAACAGGCTCTTCTTGCCATGCACCTTGCGGATGAAATGCTTGATCATTTCCTCGGCGATTTCGATGTCGGCGATGACCCCGTCGCGTAAAGGGCGAATGGCCTCGATATTGTCGGGGGTCTTGCCCATCATCACCTTGGCGTCGTCGCCCACGGCGCGCACGGTCTTGTGGCCGCCGATGGTTTCAATCGCCACCACCGAGGGCTCGTTGAGGACGATGCCGCGATCCTGAACATAGACCAGGGTGTTGGCCGTGCCCAGATCGATGGCCATATTCTGGGAACCGAACTGCAAGAATCGCGACAAAAACGATGCCATCGAAAAATCCGTAATCTTTTCCGGCTTTTCCCGCGCAATCGCGAGGGGTAATATCCGGATGGGGGAAGTGGAATGCGGCTCCTTACCGCAAGCCCCGCGCAAAGGCCAAGCCTTTGTGACAGCGCCTGCAGCATGGCGCGATATTGATGCCTCGACAGTGGTGCATTCCCATCGCCACAGGGCGGAAACCGGCACCATGGTAGTGGAAAGCGCAAGGCTTGCCCCTGTCGGCCAGCCCTCAATTGTCTATAGTGCGCGCCATGGCCATCATTCGCCGCCTTCCCGACGCTCTCATCAACCGCATCGCCGCCGGCGAGGTGGTGGAGCGCCCTGCCTCGGCCCTGAAGGAGCTGGTGGAGAACGCGGTCGATTCCGGCGCGCGCGCCATCACCATCCGTCTCGCCGATGGTGGGTTGGAAGCCATTGAGGTCACCGACGATGGTTGCGGAATGGACCGCGACGCCATGGCCCTCGCGTTGGAGCGGCATGCCACCTCAAAGCTGCCGGGCGAGGATATCGAACAGGTCGTCACGCTCGGCTTTCGCGGCGAGGCTTTGCCCTCCATCGCCAGCGTCTCGCGGCTGACGATTGAAAGCCGCGAGGCCGGCAGCGATGAGGGCTGGCGGCGGGTGGTTGATCATGGCGATCTGGCGGGCGAGGGGCCTGCCGCCCTGCCGCCCGGCACGCGTATCCGGGTGGAACAATTATTCGCCAGGGTTCCCGCCCGCCGTAAATTCCTGCGCAGCGCCCGCTCCGAATATGCCGCCTGCCTCGAGATTGTCCGCCGCCTCGCCATGGCCCGGCCCGAAGTGGGCTTCACGCTGGAGCATGATGGTCGCCGCGTGCTGGCG
Organism: uncultured Sphingomonadales bacterium; assembly: GCA_903911985.1. GTDB lineage: Bacteria > Pseudomonadota > Alphaproteobacteria > Sphingomonadales > Sphingomonadaceae > Novosphingobium. The sequence continues at coordinate 3,204 of CAIWFP010000444.1, read as the reverse complement.
GTGCAGCCGGGCGAAACCATGGCCCAGCGCGTGGGCCGCATCGTCGCGCGCGAACTGGCCGAGGATGGCGTGGTGATCGATCTGGAGCGGGGCGCGACAAGGCTCACCGGCGTGGCGGGGCTGCCCACCTTCAACCGGGGCGTGGCGGACCACCAATATCTCTTCGTCAATGGTCGCCCGGTGCGTGACAAGCTGCTGATCGGCGCGGTGCGCGGGGCCTATGCCGAAATGCTGGCGCGCGACCGCCATGCGGTGCTGGCGCTGTTTCTGGAACTGGCGCCCGAGGATGTGGATGTGAACGTCCACCCCGCCAAAACCGAGGTGCGCTTTCGCGACCCGGCCTTCATTCGCGGGTTCATAGTCTCCGGCTTGCGGCACGCGCTGGATCTGGGCGGCGGGCGCACGGCGCAATCCCGGTTTAACGGGGGCCCCGCCGCCCCGGCCATGGCCAGCTGGCAGGCGGAGCCGATCGCGAGCAGGTCGGCTGAGCCGCCCACCCTTGCCAGCCTGTTTGCCCGGCAACATGCGCCGTTAACGGGGGGAGGGGGCGCGTCGGGCAACTGGGCCGCCAACCGGGTGAACGAGGCCGGGCAGGTCTGGCGCGGCTATGAGGCTGCCGTCATGGCTCCCGCCAATACGTCTTCGGCCGGGATGAATCCCGCCGCCCGGGCCGAGGAAGCCGAGGGCGCAGCGCCCGATGCCACCATCCACCCTCTCGGCGTGGCGCGGGGGCAGGTGGCCGGAGCCTATATCATCGCCGAGGCGGAAGACGGTCTCGTCATCGTTGACCAGCATGCGGCGCATGAACGCATCACGCTGGAACGCCTGCGTGCGGTTGGCACGGGCGACACGCTGGCCGCCGCGCAGGCCCTGCTGCTGCCCGAAGTGGTGGAGCTCGACGAGCCCGATTGCGACCGCCTGGAGGAGGCTTGCGCGGCGCTGCTGGCGCATGGGTTGTCGCTGGAACGCTTTGGCGCCACCGCCGTGCTGGTGCGGGCCGTGCCCTCGGCTCTGGCTGGCGGAGATGTGGCGGCATTGGTGCGCGACATTGCCGACGATCTGGCCAAAAACGGCGCCGCCCTGTTATTGCCGGAACGCCTTGATGCGGTGCTCGCAACCATGGCCTGTCACGGCTCGGTGCGATCCGGCCGGGCGCTTTCCGTGGCGGAGATGAACGCGCTGCTGCGCGAGATGGAAATCACCCCCCGCTCCGGCCAGTGCAACCACGGCCGCCCGACATGGGTGAAGCTGGCCCATGCGGATATCGAGAAGCTTTTCGGGCGAAGGTAATGGCAAAGCCCCGCGCGGGTGGGCGCGGGGCTTTGGACTGATCGTATCGGTGAGGCTGGATCGCGGGGCGCCCCCGCTCTCCCACGCCAGCTCAATTATGCAGAAAATGCATCACATCGCCGTCGCGCACGACATAGGCCTTGCCCTCCGCGCGCAGCTTGCCAGCCTCGCGGGCCTTGGCCTCGCCGCCCAGCGACACGAAATCCTCATAGGCAATGGTTTCGGCGCGGATGAAGCCCTTCTCGAAATCGGAGTGGATTTCGCCGGCGGCATTGGGGGCGGTGGCGCCCTGATACACCGTCCAGGCGCGTGCTTCCTTGGGCCCCACCGTGAAGAAGGTCAGCAGGTGCAGCAATTCATATCCTGAACGGATAATGCGGGCGAGGCCGGTTTCGTGCAGGCCCATCTCCTCCAGAAACACCATGCGCTCTTCCGGGTCCATGCCGATCAGCTCGGCTTCGATGGCGGCGGAGACGATGACGGCATTGGCCCCTTCCGCCTTGGCCTTCTCGAACACGCGGGCCGAATGGGCGTTGCCGCTGGCGGCGGATTCCTCGTCCACATTGCAGACATAGAGCACCGGTTTGGCGGTGATGAGCTGGGCCTGCTTGAACACGCGCTCTTCGTCCTCGTCCCTGGGCACGGTGAGGCGGGCGGGCTTGCCCTCGCGCAGCAGTTCCAGCGCCTGACCCAGCACGCTGGCGGTGGTCTTGGCTTCCTTGTCGCCTTGGGCCGCTTTCTTTTGTGCGGCGGGCACGCGTTTTTCGAGGCTCTCAAGATCGGAGAGCATCAGCTCCGTCTCCACCGTGTCGGCGTCAGAGATCGGATCGACCTTGTTCTCGACATGCTGGATGTCATCGTTTTCAAAGCAACGCAGCACGTGAACAATGGCATCCACCTCGCGGATATTGCCGAGGAACTGGTTGCCAAGGCCCTCGCCCTTGCTGGCCCCGCGCACGAGGCCGGCAATGTCCACAAAGCCGAGCTGGGTGGGGATGATCTTCTGGCTGCCGGCAACCTCGGCCAATTTGTCGAGGCGCGGGTCGGGTACGCCCACATTGCCCACATTGGGCTCAATGGTGCAGAAGGGATAATTGGCCGCCTGCGCCGCCTGCGTCTCGGTCAGCGCGTTGAACAGGGTGGACTTGCCGACATTTGGCAGCCCGACGATACCGCAACGAAAACCCATTATTGCACCTTCAACTTTGCGCGCGTCCTATCGGCGATATCAGCAATCGTAACCTTGAGAGCTTCCTCGGCAAGCATATTCACCACATCTGGCCCAAAGGATGTTGTACCCTGCTTCCGCAGAAATTCCGGGGCGTAAAAATATGTTGCAGATCTGTAATCACGTTCAAATTCAGCACAATCTTTCATGGCGATTTCGATCGCATCGCTGGGGGAGATACCCCTGATATCGGCGGTCGCTTTTTTGGCGCTGTGCTCCGCACAAGTGCTCCACGCATTCGTCACGCCATCAAGCCGTAGTTCAGCGACAGATTTCCAACTGGCTGTAGCCGCAAACGCTAGTATCAATGGTAACATCTATTTTCCTAACTCAGTCAGCCGCAACGCCACATCATTCATGAACCGCGCGTCATCGCCCCGGGCCAGCCATTCCGCCTCTGCCGACAAGGCGCTCAGCATATCGGCCAGATCATCCATCTCAGCCTTGGCGTAATTGCCCAGCACATAGCCGGTCACGCGATCCTTGTGTCCGGGATGGCCGATGCCCAGCCGCACCCGGCGAAACTCCGCGCCCAGATGTTGGTCGATTGAGCGCAGCCCGTTGTGTCCCGCCGTGCCGCCACCCTGCTTCACCTTCACCTTGAACGGCGCCAGATCCAGTTCGTCGTGAAACACGGTGAGGGCGGAAAGCTCCAGCTTGTAGAAGCGCATGGCCTCGGCCACGGC
>CAIWFP010000443.1 GCA_903911985.1 uncultured Sphingomonadales bacterium | reverse complement strand
CCCCGCATCGAAATCGAGGAAGGCTTGCGGTTAGACGCAAAACGTAGCCTCGACAAAATGCTGGATATGGCAAACGCGAGCGTCGGTAAGGGCGACCTCGGTAATAGAGGGTAGGGTTCACGAGCACATCTGGATCGGAACGCGGGTACATTGGGCTGCAGATCAGGCTCGGACAAAGCAGAATGGGCGGAGCTTCACTTTGAAGGGCTGCCCCAAAGGACGAAGCGCAACTAGCCCACCCTTGGTCGGTGTAGCGGCCTTGTTATCCGTTGCGATGGAACCTATCCTCCACTCTGGTTGAAATCCAGCCAAGGAGACAGCCGATGTCAAATCAGTGGGTCAATTTTACCGGTGCGCTTGCTCTTTTACTTGGCGCGACAACGGCCTTGGCTCAACCCGCAGCTCCCTCCGACGAAGGCCGGCGCGCGGAGCTAAACAGCCAGCAAGCCGCCTTTGCCCAGCACCAGCTTGACGAAAATGCCGCCAACAGACGCAAGTTTGAGGAGGCCGAGCAAGCCCGTATTGACAAGATTAATAGGGATCAGGCAGCGTTTGCTCAGCGGCAAGCGGCTTACGAAGCCGATAAAGCGCGGCTTGAGCATGACCACGAGGAAGCAATGGCACGCTGGCGGGCGGATGTCGCCGCCTGCAAGGCCGGGCACTTGGATCACTGCGCCCATAATTGATCTGTGGCTGGCATTTCGGTGCGCTGCCTAGGCTCTTGGCCGAGAGGTTCGATTGATTTGGGGATTTTGCCCCCGTCAGCGCCTTTAGCACAGATGCGCGGTCGTGATTTGCGAGGATTGGTGCTTCGCCGTAGTGACGAAGTGGTCTGAGCCCAGCGTTTCCCGCCAGATTTGAGTGGAATCCGGCCCGTGGAATGAGTCGGATGGAATGATGCGCGGCAGGTTCAGCGAAGAGCAGATCATTGCGACCTCGAGGTCCGGATCGACGCCTTCGTCGAGCACTACAACAACCAGCGTTTTCAACAACGTGACGCCCGCCGACGCCTGCTTCGGCAGGGCACCGGCCGTCATCACACCGCGCGAAAGGATCAAGCGACAGACCATCGAACATCGGCGTTTGCAACACCGCAAGGTGCCCCTCTGGCTAGAGGGTCTGCCCGTCGTCGATGGTAAAGACTGATCCCGTGACGGGGCCACTCGCATCCGACGCAAGATAGAGCATCATTGCGTCGAGTGAATCCTCATCCATGATCCGGCGACGCGGCCATTTGGTAACCTGCTTCCGACCGCCCTCGCTGCTGAACCAGGCGGCGTTGATGTCGGTGGCAATATAGCCGGGGCAAATGATGTTGACGTTGATGCCACGATTGGCCCAGTCCCGCGCCAATACCCTTCCAAGCTGAAGTACCGCCGCCTTGGACGCGCTGTAAGGGCCGGTACCTGGTGAAATGGAATTGGCGGTAATCGACGAGATGAGCACGATGCGACCATGGCGGCGCTCGGGCGCGCCGGCCTTGATCATGCGCCGGGCGCCTTCGCGCGCGGTCAGAAATACGCCCTTGACGTTGACCGATAATATCTGGTCCAGCGCAGACACATCCAGATCGAGCGCCAGCCCCTCGATGTTGGTGCCGGCATTGGCGATCACGCTGTCGACCGGGCCAAATGCCGCTTCCGCCGCGTCATAGGCCGCCTGGGTAGATGCCTCGTCGGCCACATCCATGGTAACCGCAATGGCCCGTCCGCCCGCCGCTTCGATCTCGCGGGTCAGATCATGCAGCAGTGCTTCGCGGCGCGCGGCTAGAACGACATTGGCGCCGCTCGCCGCCAGCACGCGCCCAAAGTGCGCCCCCAGCCCCGAGGAGGCGCCGGTGACAAGGACAGTGCGCCCGGAAAGGTCAAATTGAAATCCGCCCATTCTGTATCCCGTTTAATCAGTTGTGCCGACAAGTCGTCGCATAGGTGTGCAGGAGTATTCCCAAAGGATCAACATGATCGCGAAGGGGGCCGAAGCTGTCGGAGAGACTATCCATCAATTTTGACAAAAGCCAGAACCAGATTTGTCAAACCGCAAGGAGTGCGGGCTCCGACTGACTGGAATTCAGACGGTTTCCTATACGCTACTCGCGATGTCTTCCTTGACCACCGATTATCCCGAAGGTGTTCCCACGCCCGACGAGATGATCGCCGCATATGAACAAGCGTCCGGAAGAACGCTTCGGAACATGCCATATTATACGCTATTCAGCCTCTATCGCCTCGTGGTGATCGTGATCTTGGGGATCCGCGCCTTTCCCGATGATTTCAAGGCCACATTCCAGGGCCACGTAGACTCGCTGATCACGAAGATGATGGATCAGGCACAGCTGATGGGTGTCGCCCGCTAGAGCCGGCTGCGTTAAATCCGACGCAGCCAGCTCTGAAAATTGTTGTCGCATCGCTAAATGCGGATACGCAGTCACCGCAGGCATCATCAGCCATAACCCAACACTTCACCTTCAAACCGACCTCCACGACAGGGGCCAGGATAGGGCATGGAAGGACGGCGCCTCCCGGGCAGGGAGCCAAAAACGCGTGGATTGGCCAGCCCAGGATGAGAAAACCGGCTACCTCACTGCGCGAACATGATGCGATATTCACGGCGGCTGAACAGCCAGCGTTCCCCGGACTTTATCAATTCGTCTTCATACCGACCGCGTGCGTGGACGCGCTTGCCGGTGGCGGGATCGTCGTAGATTTCGGAGGTATAGGCAATGGCGGTGGCCTGGTTCCCGTCAACCTCGATCGCGCCCGGGATCATGACATAGATCATCGGGCGCGTACAATTGTCGAGACCGTAATGCCGCATCGATTCGACCCAGCCCGCCACAATCGCGGCCTTGCCGTCGAACCCGCCCAGATCGGGATATTCGGGCAGCGCCCAATAGGCATCATCGGTCCAAACGGCACCCCAGATGTCTGCGTCGCGGGTCATCACGCCATGCGCGTAGGTTTCCATCAATTCGCGGATTGCGATGCGGTCCGCCAGCGGTCCTGTAAAGCTCATGGTATCGTGTCCTTGCTGTCGGCGTCGCCAAACTATTTCCGGCCTTCCAGCCAGTCATTGAGTACCTCGTGGAAAAAGCGCACGCGGCTTTCCTGCGCGGGCAGGTAGGCATCGCTATAGCCGCGCGAATGCATCCCGGCCTGCATGGCTTCGGCCAGTTCCATGTCCTGATAGACGATCTGGCCGGCCAGTTCGGGAATGCCTTGCCCGTTGTCGAATTCGCGATGCTCGCAGGCCTCGACCTCGGCTAGCGTTCTTGGCCCGGCCATGATCGATTCGACCATCTCCTGCCCCGCGACCGGGAAGGCCATGCACCAAAGGTCGAAGAAGCATTTCTCGGGATCGTCCGGGTGGGGTTCGCTGCGGAAGAACACCAGATTGTCCGGCAGGAAACTGATGGTGACGTTGGGGAAGATGACCGTGTGCGCGCTGTCGGTCAGTTCCTGGTCGTCCATATGCTCGTAGTGGATATAGCCGCGCTCCTGCCACATCCGGCGTTTCGCGGCCTTCAGGTCAAGCCAGCCCTGCATCGCCATCTCCTCGAACGAGGCGTAGGAATCAGGGTCCAGGTCCCACTGGCCGAGGATCGATTTGAACGGATGGGGCGCTCCGTCAGGCAGCCGGTCGCTGAGCGAGGGGCGCATCGGCTGAACGGTGCGGCCATGGCCCTGAGGCCACATCTCGTGGCGGGCGGTGTCGACGTCCTGATCAATCCACGGCGGCACCTGCGGATGCGCGGTACGCGTGTGATAGCTTTCGCTAAAATTGTCGGTCACGAATTTCCAGTTGGCGTTCAGCTCGATCCGATACCAGGCGACGCGAACCGCCGTGTCCATCGGGTAATTGCGATAGACCTCTGGCATGGGCGCGAGATAGTCGGCCAGGCTCAGCCCGTCGGGGTCCATGCTGTACCAGACGAAACCGCCCCAGGTGTCGCAACGCAATTCTTTCAGACCCAGCTTGCCGCAGGGGTCGCCTTGCGGGAAATCGGCGGCATCCTGCGCATGTTGCAACACACCATCCAGACCATAGCGCCAGCCGTGGTAAGGGCAGTTGATGCTGGGCACCGAAGAGCTTTGCCCGACCAGCCGCATGCCGCGATGCGCACAGGAATTATAGAACGCGCGGATAGATCCGTCGTTCTGCCGCACGCAAAAGACCGATTCCTTCAGGAAATTATGTACCACAAAATCGCCGGCTTCGGGGATATCGGCGACGCGTCCGGCGATGTGCCAGATGCGCGTCCACATCCCATCCCATTCCTTTTGGGCAAATTCGCGCGAGTAATAGCTTTCGCCGGTGATCGGGTCGCCGCGCAGCAATTTCGAATCACGCCCACTCAGCGGCGGGGACGCCTTTGCGTCTTGGCCCATTCTGCTTCCTTTCGAATCGGAATCCACTCCGCGGGCAGATTGCAATGCCTGGCCGCGGTGCGAACCTGACATTTAGATCAGAAAGAAGGCGGGTCTGCCTGTTTTGTCAACAAGCGAAGCGGCCACTCTAGGGCGCGTCGTAAAGGCTTTGGACGATGCGTGTTGCGACTTGCTGCAATTGCGCCATGCGTTCCCCCTCACCGAACACCGGCCGATGCAACAGCATGCCCATATGCAGCGCAAGGGTGACATCGTTTGCCAGCTTCAGATTATCCCAGTGCGCCTTCCACTGCGGGAACGCCTCGATCATTTCGCCGATCCAGATTTGATCGTAGCGACGCGAAGCGGGATTAAACAGTTCGGCAAGCTCGACATCGGTGCGCGCGGCCAAGGTCAGTTCGAGGTAGGCAGCATATTCGTTCGTCTGGACCGACTGCCAATGCGATTCACAGGCTATTTCGACGAGGAGTTCTTCGCCGCGCCGCTTGAGCGCCGTGAAATAGTCTTCGAGAAAGCGGTGCATACGCTGGTAAAGCACATGCTCGATGACCGCGCCGACCAGTTCCAGCCGCGTGGCAAAATGGTGGTGCATCGCGCCGCGCGACACTTCGCATAGTTCCGCAACCGCAGCCGTCGTTAGGCCCGCATAGCCGCGCTGAATCAGGCACTGCACACCGCCATCGACCAGCCGTTGCCGGGTTTGGGCGCTCTTGCGCTGTTGCCAGCGCGCTGGCGGCGGATCGCCGTGCGTGGGGCGAATGGCGCTCAGCATGCGCTCCTTGATGGATCGATGACTCATCGGCTTCCCTTAGCATCAGTCGCCATCTGGAGGCGGACAAAATGCCTATCTAAAATCTTAGTTACACCATGGCTAACGGCAGCGCATAAAACAGGCACGACTGCCGGTAAAAGCGATCGGTTGCGAAAAACGGCTCAGAAAAAACCGGGCCAGGGAAAACGGGAGAATTATAATGAATGGACGTCGCGGAAATCTATTGCGAGGGCTGTCGCTTCTCGCCCTAATAAGCACGCCGGCAATGGCCGGGACGGCGGCGCCCATTGCCCAGCCAACTGCCGATGTTGGTGTCGGTGTGGCGGACATCGTGGTTACCGCGCAGAAGAAGGAAGAAAGGCTTCAGAGCGTACCAATTTCGATCACCGCCTTATCAGCTGCTGCGGTGGGCGATCTGCATGCCGCGACGCTTCAAGGCCTGCAAGGGTCGCTGACCAACGTGTCGCTTGGCGTCTTTTCGAACACGCCCAACAACGCCGTGGTGGCAATTCGCGGCATCGGCATCATCGAGCCCGATCCATACGCCGGTAATACCGTCGGCATCGTCGTCGACGGTGTGCCGCAATTCTTCTCGATGGGCGCGCTCGCCGATATTTACGACGTAGACCGGATCGAAGTGCTGCGCGGGCCGCAGGGCACGTTGTTCGGCTCGAATACGACCGGCGGCGTGGTCAATGTGATCAACGCCCAGCCTACTGACCAGTTCGGGGGCAAGGTCAATTTCACCTTAGGCAATTACGATCACTTCAACGTGGGCGCGGTGCTCAACACGCCCATCACAGACGATTTGTCCGCACGGTTTTCGATTTCGCATGACCAGCGCGGCGGCTTTATCGAAAACGTGGCGGGTGGCCCCAATATGGGGCGCCGCAATGTCACGATCATGCGGGGCGCGCTGAAATATACGCCCTCCAATAAACTTTCGATCACTTGGACGAACGAATATGATGTGGGTCGCAATGGCGCCCCGGTTGTCGTCGCCGGCGATCTACCCGGCGAGGCGGAGTATGTCGCTCCCGGTGTGAACAACATGTATGTCTCGCCTTGCACCGTGCCGAACCAGCCCTGTGTCGCCCCCGGCGTTTACAAGTCTGCTCTGGCCGGGGTGCCGGATCAATCCGACATCGACACCCTTCGCAGTGTTCTGACCGTCAAGCTGAGCGACACCCCGATTGGTTCGATCACCTCGATCACGGGCTACAAGACCACGCGCCTGCTGGAATATACCGATCAGGACGGCACGCCGGTATTTGAGGATGATACCCGCCGTCACACCAAGGAATGGCAGTTCACCCAGGAACTGCGCGATCAGGTCAATTTGCTGCCCAATCTTGAACTTCAGGCCGGTGGCTTTTTCATCACAGACCATTACCACCACGAACAGGATTTTCGCATCCAGTTCGCCGCGCCAGGGCTGCTGCAGGTCAACCTTCAGGATCAGCAGAATTATTCAATATCGGGATTTGCCCAGACCTATCTCACCCTGCTGGACAACAAACT
>CAIWFP010000442.1 GCA_903911985.1 uncultured Sphingomonadales bacterium | reverse complement strand
GATCTCCACGGCACGGAGCGAAGCCGGGGGGTGATAATCCTCCTTCAGCCAGCGCAGCGCCACCGGTACGAGCATGAACGCCGCCACCGCGCAGGACAGCGCCGTATAGCCAAAGGCCAGCTGCGCCAGATAGCCCGAGAGCGGTGCGGCGATGATGGAACACAGGGCGCTAACCGCCTGCCGCAGGGATGCGAGCCGCCCGGACGCGGCGGCGGCCTGCGCGGTTTCCACCAGCAAGCCACCTGTGGCGCAACTGGTGACGACCATGAACGCGCCGGTGATCACCATCACCGCCATCATCGCGGTAAATGTGTGGGGCACCAGCGCCGTCGCCAGCCAACCCAGCGTGACGCAGATGGCACCGATCAGCATATAGCTGCGCCGCCTGGTGCCAAACAGCGGGAAGGCGTCGGTCAGTACCCCCGCCAGCGGCTTCAGATACCAGGCGAAGCCGGACCAGAACATGAAGCTGGCCATGGTGGTGCGGTCGAGGTGCAGCTCGTTCTTGAGCATGTTGCGCAAGGGGATGCTGGCAAGCACGCCCTGCTGGGGCAGGGTGGTGGCCAGAATGCCGGCCATGATGACCAGACTGGCGCGACGGTAGGATTTTTGTGCCCGGTCGCTGCTTTGGTCAGGGTTCATGATGCCTCGCGGGGTTGGTCTTGCGCGCGGGGCACAGACGGAATGGCGCTAAGCTAGCTGAAAATTCCCAAGATATTAGGCGGAAAAGCCGAAGCCTTCCGCCTGATTTCTGTCTGTGGTGCCGAAAGGATCAGCGCGAGTAGAACTCGACGACCAGATTCGGTTCCATCTTCACCGGGTAAGGCACTTCGTCCAGCGTGGGCACGCGCACGAAGGTGATCTTGTCGGTGCCGTCGGGCGCGACATAATCGGGGATTTCACGCTCGGCCAGGCTCTGTGCCTCGGCGATCAGGGCCATTTCCTTGGCCTTGTTGCCCAGGCTGATGACGTCGCCCGGGAACACGCGGCGCGAGGCCACGTTGCACTTCACGCCATTGACGCGAATGTGGCCGTGCGAAACGATCTGGCGGGCCGAGAAGACGGTGGGGGCGAACTTGGCGCGATAGCAGATCATGTCCAGACGCTGCTCCAGCAGGCCGATCAGGTTCTGGCCGGTATCGCCCTTCAGACGGGCGGCTTCCTGATAGGTGGCCTTGAACTGCTTCTCGGTCACGTCGCCATAATAGCCCTTGAGCTTCTGCTTGGCGCGCAGCTGGATGCCGTAGTCCGAAACCTTGCTCTTGCGGCGCTGGCCGTGCTGGCCGGGGCCATAGGAGCGACGGTTGATCGAGCTCTTGGGACGGCCCCAGATGTTCTCGCCCATACGGCGATCGATTTTATACTTTGAAGCATGGCGCTTAGACATGGCGCGTTTCTTTCCAATTTGCAGGGGCCGGCGCCAATCGCCAGCCATCTAGCCCGGGTTCGCACCGCCAGACCAAATATGCCGGGCGCGGCCGCCGCTTCACCGGAGTGCGGGGCCAATCGGACGGGGCCGAAAAACGGCCCGCCCATGTGGAAGCGGGGCCAATGGCCGGGCGGGGCAGGAATGTCAAGGGCGCAAAGCCATGCGCTTGGGCGGTTTTGGCCGTGCAATCCCTCAGTCTTTACGCGGGCGCCGCTCCAACGCCGAGAGCACACCGCGCATGGTGCGCACCTCCAGATGGTTCCAGCCCGGCTTGGTCAGCATATTGCGCAAGGTGCGCCGGGTGGTTGCAGCGCGAGCAGGGGGATCGAAATACTCAAAAGGCTCCAGCAGGGCCTCGTAGTGAGCAATCAATCCATCCAGCTCGGCCTGCGGGGCGGGGGGCAGAATTTCCTCGACGGTGGGTTGCTCTAACAGGCCAGGCCCCGCCCCCTTCGACCATTCATAGGCACAGAGCACCACAGCCTGCGCCAGATTCAGCGAGGCGAATTCCGGGTTGACCGGCACGGTGATGATCGCCCGGGCAAGGGCCACATCGTCGGTTTCAAGCCCCGAGCGTTCCGGCCCGAAAACGATGGCGCTGCGGGTGCTTCCGGCGGCATGGATGTCGCGTGCGGCCTGCTCCGGCGTTACCACCGGCTTGGTCACGCCGCGTTTGCGCACGGTGGTGGCATAGACATGGGCGCAATCGGCTACGGCCTCCCCAAGTGTCGCGTAAACCTTCGCGCGCTCCAGCACGATATCCGCCCCCGCCGCCGAGGGGCCCGCCGAAGGGTTGGGCCAGCCATCCCGCGGGGTGACGAGACGCATTTCCGTGAGGCCGAAGTTCAGCATGGCCCGCGCCGCCTTGCCGATATTCTCGCCCAATTGCGGACGCACCAGCACAATTACCGGCGGTTTAGCCCCGGTGGGCATCGCGCACCGCGCTGGCGAATTCTTCAAAATCCTTCGCCTCGGAAAAATCCCGATAGACGCTGGCGAAGCGGATATAGGCCACGCTGTCGAGTTGGCGCAGCCCGTCCATCACCAGTTCGCCAATGGTTTTGGATGGCACGTCGTCGCCCAGCGTTTCGATCTGGCGCTGAATTCCCGAGACCAGCTGGTCGAGCCGCTCCTGCGCAATGCCGCGCTTGCGGCAGGCCATGGCCACCGATTTCTCGATTTTCTCGCGCTCGAATGGCTCGCGGCGCGGCTCCGCATCGACACCGATGTTTTTCAGCACGGTGATCTCGCGCAACTGCACCCGCTCAAAGGTGGTGAACCGCGCGCCGCAGCCCTCGCACTGGCGACGGCGGCGGATGGCGGTATTGTCCTCGGTGGGGCGCGAGTCCTTTACCTGACTGTCGTCATGGGCGCAGAAGGGGCAGCGCATTAGCGGTGCATCACCCGATTTGGCCGTAATGCAGGCCTTCGTAAATGGGGAAGCGGCCGCACAGCTCCTCCACGCGGGCCTGCACGCTGGCCTCGACCTGTGCGTCGCCCGCCTCGCCATTCTTGCGCAAGCCATCCACCACTTCGGCGATCAGCTTGCCGATGAGGGTGAACTCCTCGACGCCAAAGCCACGGGTGGTGCCAGCGGGCGTGCCGAGGCGGATGCCGGAGGTGACGAAGGGCTTTTCCGGATCGTTGGGGATGTTGTTCTTGTTGCAGGTGATGGCGGCGCGATCCAGCGCCTGTTCGGCAAACTTGCCCTTGGCGTTATAGGGGCGCAGATCCACCAGCATCAGGTGATTGTCGGTGCCGCCCGAGACGATGCCGAGGCCTTCCGCCTGCAGGCTGGCGGCCAGCGCCGCCGCATTGGCCTTCACCCCATGGGCATAGGCCTTGAATTCCGGCGTCATCGCCTCGGCAAAGGCCACGGCCTTGGCGGCGATGATGTGCATCAGCGGTCCGCCCTGCATGCCGGGGAAGATGGCGCTGTTGAGCTTCTTGGCGATGGCTTCGTCGTTGGACAGGATGATGCCCGAACGCGGCCCGCGAAGGCTCTTGTGGGTGGTGGTGGTCGTCACATGGGCATGCGGCACCGGCGAGCTATGCGCGCCGCCCGCCACGAGGCCGGAGATATGGCTCATGTCGGCCAGCAGCCAGGCGCCCACCTCGTCGGCGATGGCGCGGAAACCGGCCCAGTCCCACTCGCGCGAATAGGCGGTGCCGCCGCAGATGATGAGCTTGGGCTTGTTGGCGCGGGCGATGGCGGCGACCTCGTCCATGTCGATGCGGTGATCGTCCGCCCGCACGCCATAGGGCACGGGCTTGAACCACTTGCCGCTCATGTTCACCGGGCTGCCGTGGGTCAGGTGGCCACCGGCGGAGAGGTCCAGCCCCATGAAGCTGTCACCGGGCTGGAGGAGCGCGAGGAACACCGCCTGGTTCATCTGGCTGCCGCTGTTGGGCTGCACATTGGCGAATTGGGCTCCGAACAGGGCCTTGGCGCGTTCGATGGCCAGCGTCTCGATCTCGTCGACATATTCGCAGCCGCCGTAATAGCGCTTGCCGGGATAGCCTTCGGCATATTTGTTGGTCAGGATCGACCCCTGAGCCTCCAGCACCGCCTTGCTGACGATGTTTTCACTGGCGATCAGCTCGATCTTGTCCTGCTGGCGACCGAGTTCCTTGTTGATCCACTTGGCGATCTCGGGGTCGCTCTGGGCAAGGGTGGCGGAGAAGAAGCCGGCGGAGCGGATGGCAGTGGAGGTCATGGAAATTTCCCTGTTCAGATGACGGGGTTGGAAAGCTTTTCGACGCGGCCAGCATGGCGGCCACCGCCGAAAGATGTGGAAAGGAAAGCGTCGAGACAGGCCTTGGCCATGTCGATGCCGGTAAGCCGCGCGCCCATGGCGATGACATTGGCGTCATTGTGCTCGCGTGCCAAGGCGGCGGACAGCGGTTCGGAAACCAGCGCGGCGCGGCAGGCGGGGTTGCGGTTAACCGCGATGGAAATGCCAATGCCAGAGCCGCACAGGGCGACGCCGAATTGTGCCGCGCCCGAGGCGATGGCGGCGGCCAGCTTGTAGCCGTAGTCGGGGTAGTCCACCCGATCCGCCGTTTCCGGGCCGAGGTCGGTGACTTCGTGGCCCAGCCCGATGAGATATTCCCGCAACTCGGCCTTGAGGTCGACGGCG
>CAIWFP010000441.1 GCA_903911985.1 uncultured Sphingomonadales bacterium | reverse complement strand
TATTCGACCACCTGCCCTATCCGTTCGCGCTGGGCGGCGTCGAACAGCAGCATGCGATCGTGCGCGAGATCGTAGGTGCCCTTGAATTGGTTGCCCGAGCCGGCGGGCCAGCTCATCGGCGCCACGTCGAGCGCCAGGGTCGAGGCGATCTCGTCCAGAAGCTCGATCGGGTCGCGGCTCTCGCGGTCCATCTTGTTGATGAAGGTGACGATCGGCACGTCGCGCAGCCGGCAGATCTCGAACAATTTGCGCGTGCGGTCCTCGATGCCCTTGGCCGCGTCGATCACCATGATGGCGGAATCGACGGCAGTCAGCGTGCGATAGGTATCCTCGCTGAAATCCTCGTGGCCCGGTGTGTCGAGCAGGTTGAAGGTAATCTGCCCCAGCCCCTCGAACTCGCGGGCAAAGGTCATCACGCTGGAGGTGACCGAAATGCCGCGCTGCTGCTCGATCTTCATCCAGTCCGACCGGGCGCGCCGCGCCTGCCCCCGCGCCTTCACCTCGCCGGCAAGGTGGATGGCGCCGCCCTGCAACAGCAGCTTTTCGGTCAGCGTGGTCTTGCCCGCATCGGGGTGCGAGATAATGGCGAAGGTCCGCCTCGACTGGAACGGGGATGTGGTCATGACCGCGCCCGGTTAGCGCCCCGGGGCCCTCGCGTCCATCACCGATCAGCGGCCAGCGCAGGACGCGTGGCTGGACGGCTGGTAATCGGCTCCAGCCTGACCGCCTCCAGCGTGACCTCGCCGCCACTAACCCCGGCGCCCGGCTTCACGCCGGGCCTTACGGCAAATTTCAACCATTTCCCGGGGCAGGCATCGCCCGGCACGACATCGGCAAACCACCGCAGGCTGCGCGGATCGCGCGAAGCGGACAGCCAATTGGTCGCCTGCCTATCGCAATCGAGTGACGCCACCACCATCGGCGTATCGGCGCCAGCGTGGCCCTGCGACGCCCAGCTGAGGCGGTAGGCCCCCGCCGACACGACGATAAATTGCCCGGCCACCGGTTTGGTAAAGGGCGCGCTGGTGTTGATAAGCAGCGACTTGCCCCCACCCACGGCCGGGCCGAAGGCGACATCAACATCGCTGTTGCTGTAAAACTCCCAATCGAAGGGTGTGGTGGTCGGCGCGAAAGTGGCAAGGGTGAAATTGCCGTCGCCCACCAGACCTGCGCCCACCTCGTGGCAGTGATCGTGCCAAATCTGCGCCGCCACCCGCGCTTCGCCCAGGTCAACCAGACGATAGGCGATTTTTCCCGCCGGCTCGCAGCCCCCAACCACCCCCAGCCCGGCGGCGCGGCCCAACACCCTGGCCCGCAGCAGCAGGATATCCCTGGGCACATCCCAGACATTGGACATATAGGTATCCAGCCAGTCGGGCTTGGCGACAAGCCGCTGGGCAAGCGCCTGTTGCCCCTGCTCGCCGCGCTCCATCGCATCAAGCAGATCGCGATCAGACACCCGGTCTGGCCACTGGCGCAAAATCGCGTCAACATGGGTGGATGCGCCGCGATAATCGCCCTGCGCCAGCGCCCGGCCCAGCCAGTATTGCTGGGTCAGTTCTTCCCGCCAGCCCATCTGCCGGGCGATGCGATAGGCGGCATCTGCGCCCTTCGGATCGCCAGCGCCGTCACGTGCGGCCCCGAGCATGCCCATGGGGGCCGG
This sequence comes from uncultured Sphingomonadales bacterium, assembly GCA_903911985.1. Taxonomy (GTDB): domain Bacteria; phylum Pseudomonadota; class Alphaproteobacteria; order Sphingomonadales; family Sphingomonadaceae; genus Novosphingobium. The sequence goes on along the minus strand of CAIWFP010000441.1, from coordinate 3,248 downwards.
GTCTATCGGATTGCGCGAGACAAGCAGGGTGGCATTCCGCGTGGCACCGGCCCAATCTCCGGCGGACAATGCCGCTGCGACACGTTCTTCCAACGCATTGTTGGCAAATGGCGCCGGAACGCTGCCCACCAGATCGGCATCATAGGTTGCCTGATGATCAAGCCCATTGCCAAGCGCCACAACCGCATAAACCACACAGGCGACCGCCACGGCGACACGAAACAGGCCAGGACGGAACATCGCCTCTCCCTCGTTCCCGGGCTTTGTGGCCACCGGCATCAACCGCCCTTGGTTGCCTCATAGCTATATTGATACTGGTACTGGTAATACTCATAACCATAATAGGACGAGTAATAGCGGTTGTTGCGCTTGAACGGATCGAACTTGGTCAGCACCGAGCCGAGCATTACCGCGCGCATCGCGCCGATACTCCGCAGCGCCGAACGCAGCGAGCCATGGCGGCTGCGATCGGCCTCGACCACAAAGATCACGCCACCCACGAGAGCCGCCATCAACGGCGCGTCGGCCAAACCCAGAACCGGCGGACTGTCGATCACCACCAGATCGAACTGCTCGCCCGCCTCTTGCAACAGCGCCTTGAGGCGGCCACCAGCCAATAGTTCGGTTGGGCTTGGCGGAATGGGGCCCGAGGTAATCAGGCTGAGGTTTTCCGCGCCGCCCGGCAGAGCCGCGCTGCTTATCGCATCGAGCGAGGTGAGCAGGTTCGAAAAACCGCGCTTATTGTCGCTGTAGATCAGGAGGTGAAGGCTCGGACGGCGCATATCCGCGTCGATCAGCAGGACGCGCTTGCCAATTCGGGCCATGCCAAGCGCGATGGCATAGGAACTGGTCGATTTGCCTTCCGCCGACTGGGCACTGGTCACCAGCAGCGTCTTGGGCAGACCCTCGGAATGGGCATAGAGCAGAGCGCCACGCAGCGAGTTGTAGGCTTCGGTCAGGCCGGATTTGGGATCGCCAAGCTCGTCGGTGGGATTGCCCGAGGACGATTTGGGAATAACGCCGAGCAGCGCCAGATTCATCTTGGCCTCGACATCCTCTGGCACGCGGATCGAATCGTCGAAGTAGTCCTTCACCAGCACGGTAGTGGCCGCCAGAACAATGCCCACCAGAAGCCCGACCAGCAAATTCACCGGTATGTTCGGCGAGGAGGGCTTGAGCGGAACCTCGGCGGTGTCGATGATGGAAACATTGCTCATGCTGATGCCGGCCGAGGCGTTCAGATCCTTGAACCGCTGCAACAGCCCGTCATAAACCGCGCGGTTTGAATCAACCTCGCGGGCCAGCAAATTGTATTTCACATCGCGGTCCTGCTCGGACAGCGTCTCGTTCTTCACATGCGCGACCTGCGTCATCAGGTCACGTTCCGAACGCACTGCGGCCTGATATTCGGCCCGCACGGAATTGCGGATATTGGTAGCGGCGTTCTGCACCTGCTTATTGATGGCGGCCAGCTGCCGCTGCTTGGCCTTCACCGTTGGGTAACCGTCGAAATGGCGGGCGCGCTCCTGCTCCAGCTCCCCCTCGACGGTGGATTTCTGCGTGAGGAGCTGCATCATGGTCTGGTTGGCCACCACCTCCTGCGAGGCGAGCAACGGCCCGTGGTTGATCTCGTTCCAATGCCCCTCGGCGACAATGCGCCGGGTCATCGCCTCATTGGCCGCCTGATTGAGCTGGAACAGGCTCGAGGTGGTCAACGACACGGTGCCCTGTCGGCTATTTTCCTGCCCATTCGAGGATGAGTTGGTGTCGGCGCGGATCAGTCCGGCGCTGCGGGAATAGGCGTTGAGGGCAACGTCGGATTCCTCCAGTCGCTGCTTCACCTCGGCCAGCTGGTTGGAGATGAAATCCCGCGCATAGGCCGAGCTGTCGAAACGGCGCTGCAGGTTCGCCTGAATGAATTCCGTGGCATAGGCGTTGGCGATATTCGCGGAAAACTGAGGATCGGCACTAACAAACGATATGGTGACAATGCGCGAATCATGCGGCAATTCGACCGTCAGGTTCTTGGCCAGCAGTGTCTCAACCTTGTTGCGGATTTCCAGCGCCGACATATTCCCCGTCGGCGGCACCGAGCCTTCGGCCTCGAAGAAATGCGGGTCGGTAAACAGCTTCAGTTTCTGGGCCACGCGAACAGCCAGGCCGCGGCTCTTGATGATATCCACCTGGGTTTTCAGAAAGCGGTCGGTATCTCCCGGCGGGGGGGCGCCTTCATCATCGGCATTGGCGTCATTGTCCTTGCTGGTCAGCACGCGCGCGCCGGTGTTGTTGATCTGCATGGTGGATTTGGCCGAATAGGTCGGCACCTGCAGCAGGGTTACGATGATCGCCAAAGCCACCGAGCCACCAATAAACATGGCGATAGCCACCAGATTGCTGCGGACGGCTGCGACAATATAGCGGAAATCAAGCGTCGGCTGACGCCCCATGGCGCTATGGGTCCCGCGATTTATGCCGGGTTCCGCCACAATTTGCGCCGCGATGCCGGGTTCATTCTCTGCCACGATAATAGCCTTTCGCGCGCGCTTACTTGAAGACGTACCAGATGTTGAACAGCGGCGCGGTCTGGAGAATGTCCAGCCAGGCCTGCCGCAGGGCGGAATGGCCGACCACGACGATATCCCCGGCGATGATCTGCGGATCAGCCGCGCGCCCATCGCGGACCTGGGCCAGATTGAAACGCGCGCCCATGCGCACGCCGCGCAGCTTGCGGTATACAAAGATGTCGCCGTGCTTGGCGGTGATGTTGGGGCTTTGCGCCAGTGCCAGCGCGCCCAGCAGCGTCAACCCCGGCGTGGCGGCAAAGCGCCCGGCCTGCTTGACGTCGCCCTCGACGGTAACGCTGTCCTTCTGGTGCTCCACCACGCTGATCGCCACCTGCGGATCGCGGAGGTAACGCTCGCCAAGGCGCTGGGCAATTTCGCCACGCACCTCGCCGGGCGCCCTGCCAGCGGCCACCACATCGCCGATGAGCGGCAATTGCAGATTGCCGTTGTCATCAACGACATAATGCTCGGAGGTCAGCTCCGTCTCGCCCAGAACCTGAATCGACAACCCGTCGCCCGGCTGGATCGCGCCGGGCGCATAGCCCACGGCCGAGGCCGGAACCAGGGCATAAGCCTGCTCATGCGTCGGCAGCGCGTTCGGGTGACTGTCGCTGCATCCGGCACAGGCCAGCGCCAACAGGCTAACAGCCATTGCCACGCCCTTGTTGATCATGGTTGTTCTTT
>CAIWFP010000440.1 GCA_903911985.1 uncultured Sphingomonadales bacterium | reverse complement strand
CGCAAGCCCAAGGCTGTCTAAGGTTTAAAGCGCCATCCGGGGCCTGCGGCAGATGCCGTGAGCATTCGGTCAGCGACATTCGCCAGCGACATTCGGTTGCACAATAATCCCGCCGGGTTCATACTCGGCGGGATTATTGTTTAATACAGGGCCACCGTGCACCAACCCATCGATATCGAGGCGCTTTGCGCCGAACGTGGCCTGCGGATCACCGAGCAGCGCCGTGTTATCGCCCGCGTGCTGTCGGACAGTTCGGACCATCCCGACGTCGATTCGCTGCATGCCCGCGCCACGGCGATCGACCCGGGAATCTCCATCGCCACGGTCTATCGCACCGTGCGCCTGTTCGAGGAGGCGGGGATTCTCGACCGCCACGATTTTGGCGATGGTCGCGCCCGTTACGAGGCCGCGCCCGAGGCCCATCACGATCACATGATCGACGTGGAATCCGGCAAGGTGATCGAATTCGTCGATCCCGAGCTGGAAGCGCTGCAGCGCCAGATCGCCGAGCGGCTTGGCTATCGGCTGGTCGATCACCGCATGGAATTGTTCGGCGTGCGGCTGGACCGGGAAAACCAGCCCGGCAACGATTGATCCCGGCTAGGCTGGCTGGCGGATGCCGGCCAATGGGCGGTCCGGTTCGCGTCTGGCGAACATGATGCCGCCCTTCCCCGGTCGCATTCCACCCACAAGCCCCTCGCCAATCTCGCCATGCGCGGCAATCGCGGCGTCGAGATTGCGCTTTTGCGCCATGCTCCAGCTTTCGGCATCGGCAAGGGCCCGGGCCGCCAGCCTCTGCCGCCGCGCGGTATCGCGCCACAGCGAGACGACCTGCGCCGCGAACCCGGCGTCATCGGCATCCTCCACCACCGCCACCCCGCTCAGCACATCATCGGGCAGGCCCGCCACCCCATGGCGGGTGCTGACGCAGGGCACGCCCAGAGACAGGGCGTCGAGCAGCTTGATCTTCACCCCGGTGCCCGCCTGAATGCAGTTCACCAACACCGGCGCCTCGCGAAAGGCCTCGGTAATGTCATCCACCCGCCCCAGTTTGCGGATGCCCGGCCCATCGGCGACGCTATCGCAAATGGTGCCCGCGATATTCAGGATGAAATCGGGATGGTCGCGCAAAATTATCGGCAGAACCCGGTCCACAAAGTGGCACAGCGAGGCGATATTCGCGGCAAATGACGAGCCAAGGAAGCTCGCCCCCGCACAGCGCGAAACATCAATCGGCTGCCGGGTGGGAAACATGTGGCTGACGATCCGCACCTTGCCGGGATTGGCCAGCAGGGCGGAAAATCGTTTCGCCTCGGCAGATTGAATGGCCAGCACGACATCGGCGCGATCGAGCCCCCTTGCCTCCTCGCGCGGGGCGATTTCATGGGCAAAGCTGTCATGCGTATCGAGAATTTTCAAGGCGCCGGGCGGACAGGCGGCAAAGGCCCTGCTGAAATAGGCATAGTTCACCAGCACCGCGTCATATCCGGCCAGCGCATTCCGCAGGGGGCCAAGGAAGCCCGGGTAAAATATCTCGTCGATATGATCGAGCCGATAGACCTTCAGCCCCAGCGCGCGGCGCAAGCCCCGCCAGATGCCGCGTGCCGTCCGTTTGGCCAGATACACCGCCTCGCCCAACCGCGACCGCCGCAGCAGGGTAAAGCCCCCGCCCAGCCGGGCCCGGTGCGCCGCAAGGTCGGGCGGCGCCATCTGGCGCGAGGACAAAAGCACGCAACCCACCACATGCCCCCGCTCCGTCAGATGGTCGATCATCGAGGCGATGCGCGCGCTATAACCGCCAAAGGACGGGAATATGGGGTTGGTCACGATAATGGCGATTTTCAAGGCGCTGCCTCCTGCCGGGGCCAGTCCGACGCCCCCGCTTTTGCGAACCCCGCCCAACTAGCATGCCAGCCGCGCCGCCCGCTGCTCAAGCGGCTCGGATTTGGAGCGATTTGCCCGAACCACCAGCCCCCTTTCCGCGCGCACGCTTCTGGCGTATTGGCGGCCGCCATGCCCACCCCTCCGCCTTCCGGCCCCCGCACCTATCGCGTCAAAAGCTTCGGCTGCCAGATGAACGCCTATGATGGCGAGCGCATGACCGAGCTGCTCGACAGCCAGGGCCTGTCTGCCGCCGCCGAAGGCGAGAATGCCGATCTGGTGGTGCTCAATACCTGCCACATCCGCGAAAGGGCCGCCGAGAAGGTCTATTCCGACATCGGCCGGATCGTGAAGGATTGGGGCCGCAATGATGGCAGCGCCCCGCTGATCGCCGTGGCCGGCTGCGTGGCGCAGGCCGAGGGCGAGGAAATCATGGCCCGGGCGCCCGCCGTGCGCATGGTCGTGGGGCCGCAAGCCTATCACCGCCTGCCCGAAATGCTGGAGCGCGCCGGGAGAGGCGAGCGTGTCACCGATACCGACATGCCCGCCATCCCCAAGTTCGACACTTTGCCGGAACGCCGCCGCAGCGGCGCCACAGCCTTCCTTACCGTGCAGGAAGGCTGCGACAAATTCTGTTCCTTCTGCGTGGTGCCCTACCCCCGCGGCAGCGAATATTCCCGCCCGGTGGCCGATGTGCTGGCCGAGGCCCGCCGCCTGGTGGCCCAGGGCGCGCGCGAGGTG
>CAIWFP010000439.1 GCA_903911985.1 uncultured Sphingomonadales bacterium | reverse complement strand
GGCGATGTCGGCCATCAGTGCGGCGGGGCTGAGGGTGCCCGCCGCAAGGTGCAGATTGGTGGGCGCCACGCCCGGCGCGCCGCTGCCGCCGCGTGCGGCGTGGCCGGTGGGGGCAAGGCCCAGTTGCCGGGCGGAGGCGCTGTCCAGCAGCCAGCCGGTGAGCCGCCCGCCCGAGACCAGATCACGCGCGGCGGTGGGCAGGCCCTCGCCATCGAAGGGCTTGGAACGCTGGCCCCGGCGGCGGCGGGGGTTGTCGGTGATGGTGATGGCGCTGTCGAACAGCTGCTCCTCCAGCCGGTCCAGCAGGAAGCTGGAGCGGCGGGCGATGGAGGCGCCCGAAATCGCCCCCACCAGATGCCCCAGCAGCGAGCCGCCGACGCGCGGGTCGAACACCACCGGCAAGGGACCACTGGCGAGGCGGCCGGGGTTGAGCCGCGCCACCGCCCGCTCACCCGCCTGTGTGCCGATTTCGCCGGGGCTGAGCAGATCGGCGGCAAAGCGGGCGCTGCGCCCGGCATAGTCGCGCTGCATGGTGGAACCCTCGCCCGCGACCACGCTGGCCGAGAGCGAATGGCTGGTGCCGCCATAGGCCCCGGAAAAGCCGTGGCTGGTGGAAAGCGCCACGATCGAGCGGCCAAAGCCCGCGCCCGCGCCCTCGCTGTTGGTGACGCCGGATACGGCACGGGCGGCATCCTCCGCAGCCAGCGCCGCCTCGCGCAGGGCCTGCGGGGTTGGTTCGTGGGGGTCGTCGATGTCGAGATCGGCGAGAATGGCGTCCAGCGGGCCGGTCAGCAGCCGGTCCTGCGGGGCGAGGCCAGCGTAAGGATCCTCTGGCGCGGCGCGGGCCATGGCCACGGCACGGTCGGCCAGCGCATCCAGCGCGGCATCGGAAAAATCAGTGGAGCCAATGCTGGCCGAGCGATGGCCTGAAAACACGCGCAGACCGATATGCTCGCTCTCGGACCGCTCAACATCCTCCAGCCGGCCCAGCCGCACCCCGATGCTCTCGGAGGCTTCGGCGATGTAGATTACATCGGCGGCATCGGCGCCTGCCGCCCTTGCGCGGGCAACGAGGCTGTCGGCTCTTTCTCTGGCGGCTTCACGGCTGAGCATGATGGAACGAAGATCTCCTGAGGGCGCCGACCTGCCCCGGCAGGCGCGCCTGTCCAAGCCCCTAGAGCAATTTCAAGTCTGTCGGAAGCGGCTTGAATCGCGCGCGGATTCACCAAGCGGTGCGCGATTCTGGGCGGGGCGCGATTCTGGGCCGGGCGCAAATTCAGGCAGACAGCGCCGAAAGCAAAAGGAAGAGGCCGGTGATGGCAAAGGGCAGGCTGATCGTCAGTGCCCACAGCAGGCGCTGATCGTGGCGAAAGCGCGGCGCCTGATCCGGGTTTGCCGCAGCCTCGTCGTTCAGCTGGTTCCAGCGCCGTTCAAAACCGCGACAGGCCGGAATAATCCCCACCACCAACAGCACCAGCGCCAGATAGGGCAATATGCCGGTGCCGGTGGCCTGCAGCGCGGTCATCGTCAGCATGATTTGCAGACCCGTGTAAACCAGCAGGGCATAGGCGATATTGTCGCTCATCCGCTGACGCCAATCGAGAGCGCGCGCGGGCGCGGGGGATGCGGTTAAGTCCGGTCGCGCGCCGGCCCGCGCCAGCCCATTGGCCAGAGCCGCCAGATCAACGGCCGGATTTGCATCTGCCTTGGTCATCCATCCACTCCTTCGGGTCTGCCGCCCGCGTCTTATTGCCCGAGTAAACCACCGAAAGCGGCGCGCCACAAGCATTACGTGTTAACCAGAAGTCGCAGGGCGGGACAGGCCCCTTGGGCGTTTGGAGCGGTCTACATTGCCATGCAGGAATCCTGCCAGATGGCAAAACCGGCCTTGCCAAACCCCGGGCGCAGGCCGTAGACGATGGCCCGATGACCCAGCCACCGGATCTGCTCAGCCGCCTCGGCGCCGCCTCGCCCGCCACGCCCACACCGGCGGCGCTGAGCGGGCTTGATGTCGTCTCCATCGCCAAGAGCTATGACAAGCGGGTGATATTGTCCGATATCTCGCTGTCCGTGGCCAAGGGCGAGGTCATGGGGCTGCTCGGCCCCAATGGCGCGGGCAAGACGACCTGCTTTTACTCCATCATGGGGCTGGTGCGGCCCGATGCCGGGCGCATCCTGCTTGATGGCATCGATATCACCAGCCTGCCGATGTATCGCCGTGCGATTCTGGGACTTGGTTATCTGCCGCAGGAAACCTCGATCTTCCGGGGCCTGACGGTGGAACAGAACATCTCGGCCGTGCTGGAGCTGGTGGAGCCGAACCCGGAGGTGCGGGCGGCTGATCTGGAACGGCTGCTTGGCGAATTCGGCCTGACCAAGTTGCGCGCCAGCCCGGCCATGGCCCTCTCCGGCGGCGAGCGGCGGCGTTGCGAAATTGCCCGCGCGCTGGCCTCCAACCCCTCGATCATGCTGCTGGACGAACCCTTTGCCGGTATTGATCCGCTCTCGATCGCCGAAATCCGCCATCTCGTCATTGATCTCAAGCGGCGTGGCATTGGGGTGCTGATCACCGACCATAACGTCCGCGAAACGCTGGACATCTGCGACCGCGCCTGCATCATCTATGGCGGGCAGGTGCTATTCGCCGGCAGCCCGGAGGCTCTGGTCGCCGACGAAAACGTGCGCCGCCTTTATCTGGGCGAGGGATTCACCCTGTAGGTGGCCACAAGGGAAGCGCCTTTGTACGGTGCGGAGTCTTGGTTGCGTGCGACCTCGACATCCGTCGAGGGCTTGCGGTGGGGTTTAGGGGTTTTGGCCAATCCCCCTGCCCAACCACCCATTAACTGTACCCTGTGGGTGCATGGTGCCCTAATGGCTATTGGGGGGGAGCGGGACGGCACAGGCTTAAGGCAAACCCGGATGGGTTTGCCGCAACCAACCAAGACTCCCCACCCAACACTCTCCTCTGCAAAATAATGGCGCTCGGTCCCCGGCTCGACCTGCGCCAGAGCCAGTCGCTGGTGATGACCCCGCAGCTCCAGCAGGCGATCAAGCTGCTGGCGCTGTCCAACCTCGAGATCGAAGCCTTCATCGGCGAGGCGCTGGAGGCCAATCCGCTGCTCGACCTTGGGGAAGCCACTCCCGCCCCTGCCGCCGAGCTGCCAGCCGGGCCGCCCGAAGATGCCCGCCGCACCGCGCTGGAGAGCTCGCCCATCGACCAGCTGATCGGCGAGGGGCGCGGCGCGGATGACCGGCCGCTGGACATCGATGCCAGCGCGCTCGACACCGACCGGGACACCGGCGATTTTGACGCGGGCCAGCCCTCGGTCCGCGAAACAGCCTTCGACAGCGGGGGTGGTGGCGGTGATTTTGCCGATGGCGAGGCACCCGATATTGGCGAGCGGGGATCTTCCGCCGAAACGCTGGCCGAGCATCTGCACGCCCAGATTGGCGCGGTGGCCCGGGACCCGCGCCTCTGCGCCATTGCCCGCCTGCTGATCGATCAGCTCGACGAGGCGGGGTATCTCTCCGACCCGCTGGCGGAAATCGCGGCGGGCATGGGGATAGAGCCGGACGAGGCCGAGGCGGCGCTGGCGCTGATCCACACGCTGGACCCGACCGGCGTTGGCGCGCGCAGCCTGTCGGAATGCATTGCCCTGCAGGCGCGCGAGGCCGACCGCTATGACCCGGCGATGGCGCGGCTGATCGGCAATCTCGACCTTGTCGCTCGCGGCGAACTCGCCCGGCTGCGGCGCATGTGCGGGGTGGACGAGGATGATTTTGCCGACATGCTGGCCGAATTGCGCGGCTATGACCCCAAGCCCGGGCTCGCCTTTGGCGGGGCGCCGGCCAGCCCGGTTCAGCCCGATGTTATCGTTTCCGCCCGCGCCGACGGTGGCTGGAACATCGCGCTCAATCAGGCCACCCTGCCCCGGCTGATCGTCAACCGCAGCTATTATGTCGAGATGAAGGGATCCTGTGCCGACAAGACATCCCGGGCGTGGCTGTCGGAAAAGCTGGCGGATGCCAACTGGCTGATGAAGGCGCTGGACCAGCGGCAGAAAACCATCCTGAAAGTGGCCAGCGAAATCGTGCGCCAGCAGGAGGCCTTCTTTCGCCAGGGCGTGAGCGCGCTGAAACCCCTCACCCTGCGCGCCGTGGCCGAGGCGGTGGCCCTGCACGAATCCACCGTCAGCCGCGTCACCTCCAACAAATATCTGATGTGCGACCGGGGCACCTATGAGCTGAAGTTCTTCTTTACCTCGGGCGTGGCCAGCGCCGATGGCGAGGGCAGCGTTTCCGCCGAAGCGGTGAAGGCCGCCATCCGCCAGTTGATCGAGGCCGAAACGCCCAAGGCGATTCTGTCGGACGACGCGCTGGTCGATCTGCTGAAGACGCGCGGGTTCGATCTCGCCCGGCGGACAGTGGCCAAATATCGCGAGGCGATCGGCCTTGGCAGTTCGGTGCAGCGGCGGCGGCAGAAGGCCTTGGCTGGCGGGGGTAGAGGGTAGATTTGGGAGAATAGATGCGAGGGGGTTATCCCCTCGCGCTCCCTTTACCTGTCTTGCTCAGCGCATCGCCTGCGGCGCTGCGACGTCACGCAAGGCCGAACCCAAGGCATGGGCAATGACAGGCCCGGGAGCGCGAGGGACCAACCGATTTGCATCGGCAAATCGGCATTTCAAACGCCCCCTCGCATCTTTCCCTTTTCTACCTCCCCAACAGCTTTCTGGCGCGCTCCCGCCAATCGGCGGCGAGCAGCGCCTCATCGACCAGCTCTTGCAAGGGGCCGGGATCGCGTTTGTGGTCGCCAGCTATGATTAGGCCGAACAGGCGGGTCAGCGGCCAATTCGGGCGGGGGCGGTCGATGAGGGTCAGCAGGTCCCCGGCGGCGGCAGTGCCGGGTTCCAGCACGCGGGTGTACCAGCCGCTGCGGCGGGTGGTGACGATGCGGGCGACCATGTCGGGCTGGCCGAGGTGGTTGGCCTGTTTCCAGCAGGGCTGGCGGGCTTTCGAAACCTCGATGAGGGCGGTACCAAGGCGGAAACGGTCGCCAAGGCAGACACTGGCCTCGGTGAGGCCGGTTGTGGAGATGTTCTCGCCAAAGGCGCCGGGGCGGCCGAGCAGTGGGTGCTCGCCCAGTTCGGCGCGCCAAGCGGCGTAGTGATCGAAAGGGTATTGGTGCAGCGCCATGTCCGGCCCGCCGTGGTGGATACGGTCGGCCTGTTCATCGCCGGTGATGCCGAGCGGGGTGATCGTGACCGGGCCGGTGAGTGGCTGCTTGGCGATGGCGCTGGGCTCGTCCGAGGCGCGCAAGGGTGCGACCTTTCCTGCAAGCAGGGCGATGATGGGGGCCGGGGCTTGGATCATGGCCGATTATGCCGACCACACTGGTGGCTGGCAAGCGCGGGCGTCACGCCTCCAGCTCGACATCCCAATAGAGCCAGTCACGCCAGGTTTCGTGCAGATAGTTGGGCGGGAAGGCGCGGCCGCGATCCTGCAATTGCCAGGTGGTGGGGCGGATGGGCTCCTCGATGAGGCGCATGCCGGCCTGACGGGGGGTGCGTCCGCCCTTCTTGAGATTGCAGGGCGAGCAGGCGGCGGCGATGTTCTCCCAGCAGGTACGCCCGCCAAGGCGGCGCGGGACCACGTGATCAAAGGTGAGATGCTGGGTGGAGCCGCAATATTGGCAGGTGAATTTGTCGCGCAGGAACAGGTTGAAGCGGGTGAAGGCGGGGAATTCCGATGGGCGGACGAAATCGCGCAGGGCGATGACCGAGGGCAGCTGCATCGACCAGCTGGGGGAATGGACCTCGCGCTCGTAGCTGGCGACGATATCCACCCGTTCCAGAAACACGGCCTTGATCGCGGTTTGCCATGACCAGACGCTGAGCGGGTAATAGGAGAGGGGGGTGTAGTCGGCGTTGAGCACCAATGCGGGGCAATCAGCCAAATGGCGGGAGGGATCGTCCCCCGCGCTGCGGAACCGGGCCGCGCGCTCTATCAGCTCCGCCTTGAGCATGGCCTCGTTTGGCAGGCGTGAATGACGATTTCACGACAGAACATGCGGTTGTTCCCATCTGATTGCCGGGGTGCCGACGGGGCTTAGACACCATGGTTTGCCTGCGCGCGTCAAGCGGTTAGGCTGGGGGAAATCCACAGGCGCGGCGGGATTTTGGCTGGATTGGCCGGGCGGGCAGGTTGGGCGGCTTGTTCGGGAACGCTTGCGCGTTAATACTGGGCCGATGCGCACCCGCTTTGCCCCCAGCCCCAACGGGCCGCTGCACCTCGGCCATGCCTATGCAGCGATTGTCGCGCATGATCTGGCCAGGGACAGGGCCAAGGACAGGGCCAAGGACCGAGCAGGCGATGCCGGAGGGGGGTTCATGCTGCGGATCGAGGATATCGATGCCACGCGCAGCCGGGCGGAGCTGGTGGAGGGCATTCTTGCCGATCTCGAATGGCTGGGACTGGCATGGGACGGGCCGGTGGTGATGCAATCCACGCGTCTGGCCCGTTATGCCGAGGCGGGGGAGCGGCTGAAGGACATGGGGCTGCTGTATCCCTGCCGGTGTACGCGGGCGGAAATCGCGGCGGCCTCGGTCGGTGGGGCGGTGGGGCCGGATGGGCCGATCTATCCCGGCACCTGTCGCGGGCGCGATGTGGCGGGGGGAGACGGCGTGGCGTGGCGGCTGGATATGGCGCGCGCGATGGCCGGCGTCGCCCGGTTGGGTGCTGGGCCGTTGTTGTGGGAGGATGCGCTGGCCGGGGTGCAACGCGCCACCCCGGAAATTTTTGGCGATGTGGTGTTGCTGCGCAAGGAGGCGCCCGCCAGCTATCACCTTGCCGCCACCCTCGACGATGCCGCCGATCGCATTTCGCTGGTGACACGCGGGGCGGATTTGTTCGCCGCGTCGCATTTGCACCGGTTGTTGCAGGCGCTGCTGGGCCTACCCGTGCCGCGCTGGCACCACCATGGGCTGCTGATGGAGGGGGCGGGAGATGGCCAGCCGGGGCGCAAGCTGGCCAAGCGGCGCGGATCGCCCGCGCTGGCCGACCGGAGGCGGGCGGGAGAGGATGGGCGGGAGTTGGCCGATGCCTTGCGGGCGAAGCGTTTCCCCGCTGGCATTTCACTGTCGAGCGGCGTAGGATCCCCCCCATGAAGTATATCGCCATTCCCCTGATCGTGGTGCTGATCATCATGGTCGTCGTCAGCCTCGTGCGCGGGATCATCGCCTTTATGGCCAGCACCCGGCAGGATATCGAGCACAACAGCGCCGATGGCCCCTCGCCGATGCAGCTGCGCCAGAACCAGCTGATGTTCGCGCGGATCAAGTATCAGGCGCTGGCCGTGCTGGCGATCGTCGTGCTGCTGACCGCCGCCAAGCACTGACGCCTTCCCGCTCGTGGTAAAGCTGAACAAGATCTACACCCGCACGGGTGACGACGGCACGACGGGCCTTGTCGATGGATCGCGCGTGGCCAAAAACGCGCTGCGCATGGAGGCCATTGGCGCGGTGGACGAGGCCAATTGCGCTATTGGTGTCGCCTGTGTGGCGCTGGAGGCGGGCGTGTGGCCTGACGCCTTGCTGCGCGTTCAGAACGATCTGTTCGACCTTGGCGCCGACCTTGCCACGCCGGGGGAGGATTTTACGCCGGGGCCCATGGCGCTGCGCATTCTGCCCGAGGGAGCCGTTTGGCTGGAAGGGCGGATTGATGCCGCCAATGAGGGCGCGCCGCCGCTCACCAGCTTTATCCTGCCCGGTGGCAGCGAGGCCTCGGCACGGGTCCATGTTGCCCGCGCCAGCGTTCGGCGGGCAGAGCGGGCGATGGTGGCACTGGCCGCAGGCGAGGCGGTGAACCCGGCGGCGCTGGCCTATGTCAACCGCCTCTCCGATTTTCTCTTCGTGCTGGCCCGGGCGATCAACGCCAGCGGCGCCGGCGATGTCCTGTGGGTGCCGGGCGGCAGCCGAAACGTTTAATCTCAAGCAAACAGAAGGATTGCCAATGCAGACCGTAGCAGTGATCGGGGCGGGTCAGATGGGCTCGGGTATTGCCCAGACCTCGGCGCAGTTTGGCTATCGCGTGCTGCTGGCCGATGTGACCGTGGAACTGGCCGAGAAGGCGAAGGCCAAGATCGGCAAGGATCTGCACAAATTGGTGGCCCGCGACAAGATTTCCGTCGCCGAGGCCGAGGCCAGCATCGCGCGCATCACGCCCGTGGGCGATTATGCCGCCTTTGCCGAGGCCTCGCTGATCATCGAGGCCGCCACCGAGCGCGAGGACATCAAGGCCAAAATCTTTGCCGAGGCGGCAAAGGTGCTGGCGCCCGACGCCATTCTGGCCAGCAATACCAGCTCCATCCCCATTACCCGCATGGCCGCCGGATCATCCGACCCCAAGCGTTTCATCGGCCTGCACTTCTTCAACCCGGTGCCGGTGATGAAGCTGATCGAGGTGATCCCCGGCCTTGCCACCGCGCCCGAGACCGTGGCGCGCACCCGCGCCTTTGCCGAAAGCCTGGGCAAGCAGGTGGTGCTGAGCGAGGACGAGCCGGGCTTCGTCGTCAACCGCATCCTCGTGCCGATGCTGAACGAGGCGGTGTTTGCCCTGGGACAGGGAACCGCCAGCATCGCCGATATCGACATGGGCTGCCGGCTGGGTCTGAACCACCCGATGGGGCCGCTGGAACTGGCCGACTTCATCGGGCTCGACACCTGTCTCGATATTGTGCGGGTGCTGCATTCGACCACCGGCGATTCCAAATATCGCCCGGCGCCGTTGCTGATGAAATATGTCGAAGCCGGGTGGCTGGGCCGCAAGACCGGGCGCGGATTCTATGACTATACGGGCGATGTGCCGGTGCCGACGCGCTGAGTTAAAGAGGCCGGGTCGAGGCTTAAGTCTTGAGGGAAGTCTTGGGGGTGTTACACTCCCAAACCCCTTTCCCTGTCCACGTCAGTGCATTCATCTCGGCGTGGCGCCCTGGCGCGGAGCGGCTTTGCAAACCTGCGGCGCTGGGACCTTGCGCGGTGCCAAAGTGGGCTGCGGCAACGACAGGGGGGGATTGCCCCTGCTGTGCCTCAGTAATGCTCCGGCACTACCAGCAGGTTCATCGTTTTAGAATCTGGGCAGCGGCGCCCGCAGCATCGCACTTGTCGGCGTGGCCATGGCCGTGGCCGCCGAACATCGACACCGCGACATAGCCCGAGACGAATAGCACCAACAGACCCGCCGCGATGAGGCCCAGATATTTGTCGATGAAGTTTTTGATCGGCGGGCCGAACACCCGGAACAAGACGCCCACCGTGAGGAATACCACGCCGCGCGACACCAGGCTGGCGCCGATGAAGGTAAGCAGGGGGAAAGTGAAAAATCCCGCGGTGATGCTGAGCAGGATGAAGGGGATCGGGGTGAGCGCCTTCAGCATGATGATGCGCGCGCCATATTCCTGGAGATAACAGGCGGCCTTGGGGAATTTGTCGGCCATGCCGAGCGCGCCGAGGAGTTGCGAGCCCACCGAATCATAGAGGAAGTGGCCAATCGCGTAGCCAACCAGCCCGCCAAGGATGGAGCCGATGGTGGTGATGATGGCGAAGCGGACCGATTTTTTGGGCTCCGACAGGCACATCAGCGCGAGCAGCGGATGCGGCGGCATGGGGAAGAGCCCGCCATCCAGAAAGGCGATCAGCGCCAGATACAGCGCCGCGTGCGGGTGGCCGGCCTTGGCCAGGGTCCAGTCGTAGAGTTTGCGCAGCATCTTGGTGGGTTCCCGGGCGGTGGCGTTTGCGGTGCTATTATCGGGGGGTGATTAAGGAACGGTGATGACGGGGGCAAGTCATCGGTGAATTTAGCCATATCGGTTATTTGTGTTGACATCGTCACGCTGAAATGGCACATATAGAGAACATCGCGATGAACCGATTCGCTTCGGCCTCGACGATCTTCCCTTCCCAATCGGCACGGATCACCCGTTTATGGCGGACAAAGACTTGTCTGACCGGCCGGCGCATGGCGTCGAGACCGGTCGTCCTTCCTTTGCGGACTGGAGCCGCATTTTTCTTGGAGAGCTGGCGGCGACATCCAGTGTCAGTGCTGCGGCGAGGCTGGCGGGCGTGTCGACTTTCGTCGTTTACGAGACGCGGCGGACCGATGCCGAATTCAACCGGGCATGGCAGGAGGCCTTGTGCGAGGGCTATGATCATCTGGAGATGGGGCTGCTGTTCCGCCTGCGCGCGGGGGAAGTGAAGCCCGCTGCCGGGGCCCGGCGCGGGGTGCGCCAGTTCGACAATGCCACCGCCCTGCGGCTGCTGACCGCGCACCGCGAGGCGGTGGCCCGCCAGCGGGCCATGCGCGACAATGAGGACGCCGGGACCATCCTTGCCTCGCTGAACGCCAAGCTGGAGCGGATGCGCGAGCGGTCTCTGGCGGGCGCCCATGGGGCCACCAATGAGCCAGCCGGACAGGAGCGCGATGCGGATGAGGCTTGAGGGGCAGTTGCAATGGCTGCTGGGCATGCCCGGGGGTGAGCGGCTGACCCGCCTTGCCGAGCTGACCGAGGCGGAGCGGCGGGAGTTGACGCATCACTGGCGCCTGTTTGCCCGGCCCGAACAATTGGCGCCCGAGGGCGACTGGAGGATTTGGCTGATTATGGCCGGGCGGGGCTTTGGCAAGACCCGGGCAGGCGCCGAATGGGTGCGGGGCGTGGCCGAGGCCGATGGGCGGGCGCGGATCGCGCTGGTCGGCGCTTCGCTGGCGGAGGCGCGCAGTGTGATGGTGGAGGGCGAGAGCGGGATTCTCAGCCTGGCCCCCGCGCGGCGGCGGCCGGTGTTTGAGCCCTCCTTGCGCCGGGTGGTATGGCCCAATGGCGCTCAGGCGATGCTCTATTCCGCCGGGGAGCCGGATGGTTTGCGGGGCGGGCAGCATAGCCATGCCTGGTGCGACGAAATTGCCAAATGGGATAATTCTGGCGACCGGGCAATGCAGAGTTGGAACAACCTGTTGTTTGGAATGAGGCTGGGGGAAATGCCGCGAGTGGTGGCAACGACCACGCCCCGGGCCGTGCCGCTGGTGAGGCGGCTGCTTGGCTCTGACGAGGTGGTGGTGACGCGGGGGAGGACCGAGGACAATCGGGCGAACCTGCCCGCGCGGTTTATTCGCGATATTCGCCGCAGTTTTGGCTCCTCCGTCCTGGCGCGGCAGGAGTTGGATGGCGAGCTGATTATTGACCATGTCGGGGCCCTGTGGACCCGGGCGATGATTGAGCAATGCCGCGAGGCGGCGCCAGCTTCGCAGCCTGTGCGGGTGGTGGTTGGGGTTGATCCGCCAGCCTCCTCTGGCGGGGATGCCTGCGGGATCGTGGTGGTGGCGCTGGGGCAGGATGGCCTCGCCCGGGTTTTGGCCGACGCAAGCGTGACGCGGCCCACGCCCGAGCGATGGGCGCGGGCCGTAGCCAGGGCAGCCGAGGTGTGGGGGGCCGACCGGGTGGTTGCGGAGGCCAATCAGGGCGGCGCCATGGTGGAAAGCGTGCTGCGCGCCGCCGATGTCGGTCTGCCACTGCGACTGGTGCATGCAAGGCTGGGCAAGGTGGCCCGGGCCGAGCCGGTGGCCGCGCTCTATGAGGCGGGCAAGGTCCGCCATGTGGGGCAGTTTCCCGCCCTTGAGGACGAGTTTTGCGGGCTGGTGAGCGGGGGGGCTATCATGGCCCGGGCCGATCGCCGGACCGCGCCGATGCCGCCGTTTGGGCGCTGACCGAGCTGATGCTGGCCCGGCGGGCCGAGCCGCGGGTTTCGATCGATTATTGAGTTTTTGGGGTGCGGAAATGCTTCGTTGGGTGCGCGCTGCATCCGACGGGCGCGTGCCGTGCCGAGGCTTTGTCAGTGTGGCAAAGCTATCCAGTTTGCCTTGGCGGTACCGGTCCGCTCCCCCTGACGATTCATTGTTTAGGTGCGCTCCGGTCATCCGACCGGGGCGTGGCTGTGCCCGGATGGGCAAGGCGCACCCGATACATCTATGTTCCTCTTGCTGAAAGGCGATCCATGTCGTTCCTCCAGTCGCTTGCCGCCGCCTTCAAGGCTCCGGGGCACCGGGTCCCTCTGGCCCGCAGCTATCTCTCGCCATGATTTTTCAGCGACCCGGAAGGGGGGCGATCGACCTATGAATATGGCGGGTCGGTGCGGCGCTCCTATCTCGACAATCCGGTGGCCCATCGCGCCGTGCGGTTGATTGCCGACGGGATTGGCGGGGCCCAGCTGTTGCCGACGGACCCGGCCCTTGCCGTGCTGATGAAGGCCACCAGCGCCGGGCAATCGCTGCTGGAGACCATTGCTAGCCAGCTGTTGCTGCATGGCAATGCCTATGTGCAGATCCTGAAAGACGCGGAAGGGCGGCCGGTTGAGCTGTTTGCCTTGCGGCCCGAGCGGGTGAGCCTGGTATTGGGGCATGATGGCTGGCCCAAGGCGCTGACCTATCAGGTGGGCGAGCAGATGCTGACCATTCCATTGCTCGATAGCGATGCCTCGCCCAATGTCATCCACATCAAGGGCTTTCACCCTTGCGATGACCATTATGGCGCGGGGTGTCTGGCGGCTGCCGATCAGGCCGTGGCCTCGCATAATGCCGCCGCGCAGTGGAACCGCATGCTGCTGGAAAACGCGGCGCGGCCTTCGGGGGCGATGGTTTATGACCCCGGTGTGGGCGGGGCGCTCAGTTCCGATCAGTTCGACCGGCTGCGCGACGAGCTGGCCCGCGCCTTCTCTGGCGCCGCCAACGCCGGGCGGCCGATGCTGCTGGAGGGCGGGATCAAGTGGCAGTCGCTCTCCATGTCGCCGGCCGACATGGATTTTGCCAATCTGAAGGCGGCGGCGGCGCGGGATATCGCGCTGGCCTTTGGCGTGCCGCCGATGTTGCTGGGGCTGCCCGGCGATTCGACCCACGCCAATTATCGCGAGGCCAACCGGGCGCTGTGGCGGCTGACACTCTTGCCGCTGGCCGCCAAGCTGTTCGCGGCGCTGAGTGAGGGATTGGAGACATGGTTTCCGGGCGCGACCCTTGCCATTGATCTCGACCGGGTGCCCGCATTGGCGGAGGACCGGCAGGCGCTTTGGGCGCAGGTGAGTGCGGCAAGCTTCCTTTCCGCCGAGGAGAAGCGGGCGATGCTGGGCATTCCGCCGGCCTTCGTCGCCATTGCCGATCCTGCCTCCGAGGAGCTGGCGGTATGATGCGCGAGGATATGCTGGCCCGGCTGATCGCGCAGGAGGCCGAGCAGGGCGCCAATCTGATTTCGTTGCGGGCCATTGTCGAGGAGGCCAGCGAGTTGGGGGCATCCCGGACGCTCGCCCGCATGGGCCTTTCGGACGAATACGCGGGCGATGACCTTTCCGAATTGCGGCTGCTGCTGAGGGCCTGGCGGGATGCCAAGCGGAGCGCATGGCGGGCGGTGATCGACTGGGCGGTGCGCGGTATGCTGGCGGCGCTGGTGATTGGCTTGGCGCTGCGCGGCGGATCCATGGAGTTGCTGCGGTGAGCGGGGCAATGCCCGCGACCGACGTGCCGGAGGACGAGCCCGCGGCTTGTGTGCCGGACGAGTATTCGGCGCTTGAGCGGTCGGCTGACGGACGCTTGCGCTTTGCTGGCTATGCCGCGCTGTTCGACAAGCGCGATGCCGGGCGGGATACCATCCGCCCCGGGGCCTTTGCCCGCACGCTGGCCGAAAGAAGGCAGCCGTTGCCGCTCTATTGGCAGCACAGGCCGGACCTCAGGATCGGTTGGATCGAGCAGGCCAGCGAGGATGAGCGCGGGCTCGCCGTGATCGCCACCATCGACAACCCGCAAGGGGGGGCCGCCGCCGCGCTGAAGGCCGGCAAGGTGACCGGACTTTCCTTTGGCTATCGCGCCCGGGCCGCCAACCGGGACTCTCAGGGGCGCGAGTTGAAGGATGTCGATCTCTTCGAGGTGAGCCTTGTGACCCACCCGATGCAGCATGGCGCGCGTGTGCATATGGTCGCGTGACCAACGCCCGAGGGACAAGCCGCAGCCACAGGCCGATCCCATAGCCAACCACCCCCGATGCAGTTTACTTCGGCCGCCTTTGGGGCGGCCTTTTTGTGAAAGGTGAATGCCCCATGGAACATGACATGAATGCCGAACAGCTCGGCGCCTCGTTTGACCTCGTTGCCCGCCAGGATGCGGCGGATCAAGTGCTCGGTGCCCTGCGGTCCGACGTGGAAGAAGTGAAGTCGCGGCTCGACAAGGTGGCGCGTGCGCCCTTGCGCCCGATGCTGGGCGGTGGCTCGGTCGGTGACATTGAGACCAAGGGCTTCGTCGATGGCTATCTGCGCCGGGGCCGCGAGACCGAACTGAAGTCGATCAATGACGGCTCGGGTGTAACCGGCGGTTATCTGGTGCCGACCGAACTCGATGCCAAGATCGCCTCGCGCCTGCTGACCATCAGCCCGATCCGCAAGATTGCCCAGGTGGTGCAGACCTCCACCGCGGACTATCGCAAGCTGATCTCGCTGGGCGGCACCACATCGGGCTGGGTGAGCGAAATGGCGGCCCGCCCCGAAACCGGCGAGCCCGCTTTTGCCGAAATCATCCCGCCTTCGGGCGAGCTCTATGCCAACCCTTCGGCCACCCAGCATATGCTGGATGACCCGGCTTTCGATTTGGAAGGTTGGCTGGCCAGCCAGATTTCGGCCGAATTCGCCCGCGCCGAAGGGGCCGCTTTCGTGACCGGTTCCGGCAGCGGCCAGCCCGCGGGCTTCCTTGCCGCGCCGGTGAGCGCCGCACCCGATGCCGCCCGCACCTTCGGCACGCTGCAGTATGTGGCCAGCGGCAATGCCGATGGCTTCGATATTCAGCCGGACGCGCATCTGATTGACATGGTGATGGCGCTGAATCCCGGCCATCGCCAGGGCGCCTGCTGGGCTATCCGGTATATGAAGCCGCCGACATGCCCTCGATCGCGACGGGCACCTGCCCGATCGCCTTTGGCAACTTCCATGCGGGCTATCTGATTACCGAACGGATGGGCACCCGCATCCTGCGCGACCCCTATACCAACAAGCCCTTCGTCAACTTCTATGCCACGAAGCGGATTGGCGGGCAGGTGCTCGACAGCGACGCCATCAAGGTGATGAAGATCGCGGCCAGCTGAACAGGCTAACGCCGGGTAATCCTCTCCCTGCCCGGCGCCTCGCGCGCCCGCGCCCATCTGCGGCGCGGGCGCCATTTTTCCCAAATTTCGTACGGAGACCGCCATGATGCGCGTCATCATAACGCCGCCGGTGTTGCCGTCGGAGGCACTGGCCGAACTCAAGCAATGGCTGGGCATTGCCACCACCCAGGATGACGCCGAGCTTGCCGACCTGCTGGCTGTGGCGGTGGAGGTTTGTGCCGATTTCACCGGGCTGTTGCCTCTGGCCTGCGTGGCGCAGGAAGTGATTGGCGTGACCGCCGACGACTTGGCCGACCCACTTTACAGGCCGGGCGCCGCAAGGCCATGGCGCCCGTGGAATGGACGGCCGGGGTGGCAGCAACTGGCCAGCAGGCCGGTGCGCGCGCTGCTCAGCGTGGCCGCGATTGCCGACGATGGCAGCAGCACCGTGCTTAGTACGCCTGACTATTTCATGCGGATAGATGCCGAGGGTGGATGCGGGATTCGCATCGTGAACGCCCATGGCGCCGATCGGTTTGCCGTGCAGGTAAGCGCGGGACTGGCGACGGGGTGGAGCACCATTCCGGAGGCCATGCGGCACGGGATCATCCGGCTGGCCGCACACCAATATCGCAATCGCGAGAGCAGCGGGGCCGGGCCTCTGCCGCCCGCATCGGTGAGCGCGCTGTGGCTGCCATGGCGGCGGATGCGGCTGGTATGATTAGCGCCACACCCCAGCCCGCATTTGACGAATTGACCACGCAGCTTGCCGCCATGGCCGAGGCGCTGGCGATTGCGCGGGCACAAAGCGCGCAAGCCGCCCGGGGCGCCGAGCCGATCCATTGGCGGCAGGCCAATCTGGTGTGGCCGCTATTCACCGCCAGCGTGATGAAGAAAGGATAGAGATGGAAGTTCTGCTTCGCACCGCCCTGATCGACTGGCTGGCGGGCTCGTCCACGCTTGCGCCCTTGCTGAATTCGGTGACCGAGGAGGCGCCTTTGCGGGCCAGCGTGCCGTGGCTGGCTCTGGCCGCCAGCGCAGCCGCCGACTGGAGCACCAAGACCGAGGTGGGCCGCGAGACCCGCATCGCTCTGGAGCTGCACTGCCGGGGGGACCAGCCCGATTCCGCCGCGACGCTCGTGGGCGCCATTGATGGCGCGGTGATGAGCCTGCCGCGCAGCCAAAGCGGATTCACCGTAACCAGCATCCACTTCATGCGCAGCCGGGCCGAGCAACGCCCCGACAACGCCCGCGCCATTCTGCTTGAATACCGGTTTCGCACCCAGGCGGCCTGATTTCGCCGCCCGTTCCATTTCAACGCCCATTTTGGAGAACCGCCATGAGTGCCCAATCCGGCGCCGCCTTTCTGCTCAAGATTACCGACGGATCCACCCCCACCAATTTCCAGACCGTGGCCGGCCTGCGCACCACCCATATGGCGGTGGCTGGGCAGGCGGTGGTCGTGACCAGCAAGGACAGCAATGGCTGGCGCGAGTTGCTCTCCGGTGGCGGCGCGCGCTCGGTTTCGATCAGCGCGGCGGGGATCTTCATGGGATCGGCAGCGGAACTGCGGATCCGGGGCAATGCCATGAGCGGCGCGCTCGACACCTATCGGCTGAGCTTTGAGGATGGCAGCACCATGCAGGGCCAGTTCCTCGTGCAGAAGCTCGATTATGCCGGCGATTTCAACAATGAGCGTTCCTATACGTTGCAACTGGAGAGCTCTGGCGCGGTGGTGGCGGCGTGAGCGACGAGGCCGTGAACAACCCAGCGGGCCAGAGCGTGCCCGCAAACACCAGCCCGGCGCCCGGCCAACCCGCTAACAGCTGGCGCGGCGAGGTGAGCCTTGTCATCGACGGCATCGAGCGGCGGGTCCGCCCGACATTTGCCGCGCTGGTAGCCGCGGAGCAGGAGCTGGGATCGCTGGTTGCGCTGGTTGAGCGGGCGGCAGGGGCCGGCGGGCTCAAGCTTGAGGAAATGGCGGCGCTGTTCTGGCACTGTTTGGTGGAGCGCGAGGAGATGGCCCGCGAAAAGGTGGGCGAGGCGCTGATGCGTTGCGGTATCGCCGAGGCCAGCAAACGGCTGCGCGCCATCCTCACCCAGATTTTGCAGGGGGCTGGATGAGACAGGATTTTGGCCAGACTCCAAGCTTTGGCCAGACTCCAGGCTTTGGCCAGACTCCGGGCTTTGGAAACGGGGCGCGGCGGCTGGCCGGGCTTTGTGCCC
The DNA here is from genome assembly GCA_903911985.1 of uncultured Sphingomonadales bacterium. GTDB lineage: Bacteria > Pseudomonadota > Alphaproteobacteria > Sphingomonadales > Sphingomonadaceae > Novosphingobium. The sequence continues at coordinate 2,982 of CAIWFP010000439.1, read as the reverse complement.
GAATGCTGGGCTGGCGGCCGGACGAGTTCTGGGATGCGACGCCCGCCGAGCTGGCCGCGATACTGGCGCCGGATGCCCCCGATCTCGCCGCGCCGCTGACCCGCGATGAAATGAACCGATTGATGGAGCGAGACCATGTCTAGTTCGAGCAGCAACTTTGGCACCGGCGCCGACCAGACGCAGAGCCTGATGATCGATGTCCGGGCCAATACGCAAGGGTTCGAGCAGGATCTCGCCACCATGCGGGGCAGCTTTGACAATACGCTGGTGGCGGGATTCACCCAGGCCGGAGCGGTGCTCGACACTGGCCTTGCCACCGCCTTGCAGCGGGGGAGCCTTGGCTTTGCCTCGTTGCGCTCGACGGCGCTGGGCGCGCTGAGCGATGTGGCGGCGCAGGCCAACAACAGCTTGTACAGCGCGGTGAGCGCCGATGGCGGCTTGGCGAGCAGTGTGGGCATGTCGAGTCTGGTGGGGCTTTCGACGCTGATGAGCACCGTGCTCGGATTGCCGGGACGGGCGACGGGCGGGCCTGTTTCGCCCGGGCAGCCCTATCTGGTGGGTGAAAACGGGCCGGAGATGTTTGTGCCAACCTCTGCGGGGGCGGTGGCGCCGAATGGAGGCGCGGGTGGAGGTGGCCGCGATGTCAATGTCGCCATCAGCATTACCGCGCCGACCCCGTCCAGCACGCCGCAGTCGCTCCAACGCTCTGGCCGGCAGGTGGCCAGCGCCGTTCGGCGCGCCCTGACCCAATATTGAGCCCGACCCAACATTAAGGATGACCGCTCATGGCTTTCTGGCTGGCGCCCGCGCTCGGGCAGCAGGAGACCGACTGGATTCAGCGGTTTGACCCGCGATTCTGGACGGTGGACTTTCCCCGCCCCATGCAGGCGGCGGTGACCACCACCGCGCCAGACGCGCTGCGGGTGGATGTTTGCTTTTATACGCAGGGTGATCTGGCCGGGCTGATCTGGGCCAGTGCCGACACCATCGACCATCCGCTGCTCGCCTATGAAACCAGCGCCGATTATTCCGGGGTGACGTTGCGTTTCCAATGGCAATCCGGCGGGATTATTCCGCTGGATGCAGCCAATGGCCCTACGCTGACCATCGAGGGCAAGGATGCGTCGGGGAATCCGCATGTCTGGTATGTGCGGTTGTGGAATTATGCGGTGGGGACCAATACCAACGCTCTGATCACCCTGGATTTCTCGAATCTTGCGGGCGGGTGGTCGATTGGGGCCGGGGATGATCCGGTCTATCCCGGCGCGATCAGCCGCATGTTTATTTCGCTGGTGCCGCCGGGATATGCCTGGAGCAGCAGCACGCCCCTGGGTGGCTCGACGCCCGGCCCGGTCTCCGGTTGGGCGACGATGACGGGAATCCGCTGCGGCGGGGACAACGCCATGCTGTCGATCGGCAATGTGTTTGTGCCGCCAACCGGGCTTGCCGCCGCCACCGACTATGACGATGCCTCGGCCCAGACGCCGGCGCGGCTGGTGCGGGGGTTACGGCAGTTGGGCTGTCGCGGCGGCGCGCTGCTCTATGTGGGGATGAGCCATCATTTCAAACTGGCGGCGGCCAGTGGGGGGGCTTTGCGGTGGCCACGGGGAGTGATCCGCTGGCGGGGCCGGCGCGGGTGTGGCTGGCGGATTTCCTCAGCAGGAGTGGTGCGGCGGGGTTCTCGCCGATCCTGTCGATATCGTTTGAGGTGCTGGCGCAATATTGCCCGGCGGGATGGGGGCAGCAGGCCAGCAATGGCGATCCCGCTTTGACCGGGTGGAGCCCGCCTTCAACCTTGCTTTCGCCCGCAAACGCAGCCGCGATGGGCTGGTTGCAATCTGTCGCGGGGGCGCTGGTGGGGCTGATGACCGCCGCCGGTGTTCCGGTGCGGGTGCAGATCGGCGAGCCCTGGTGGTGGGTGATGAGCGACGGGCGGATCTGCCTGTATGATGCCGCGGCGAGGGCCGCGCTCGGCGGCAGCCCCCTGGTGATAGCCGATATGCGCGCGAGTTTGAGCAGTGGGCAGCTGGCTTTGCTGGATGCGGCGGGGGTGCTGTTGGCCGGGGCGACGGCGGCGTTGACAGGTGCCATTCGCACGGCGGCTGGCGCGCATGCCGCCGAGGTGATGCTGTTGGCCTATTTGCCCAGCGTGCTGGACCCGGCGATGCCGGAGGTGCGGCGTGCCAACCTGCCGGTGGGGTGGGCGCGCCCCGCTTTCGACCGGTTGCAGATCGAGGATTATGACTGGCTGACGGGTGGGGCAAGTGCCCTGCGGCATGCCGCCTATGCGGCGGTGAACAGCAGGCTGGGATATGCCGAAGCGGCGCAGGATTACCTCGCCGGCTTTGTCGCCAATAGTGCCCAGACCGACCAGTGGCGCGCCATTGATGCCGGGATTGACGAGGCTTTGGGCAGGGGCGGGCATGAGGTGTTTGTCTGGGCCCTGCCCCAGATCTGCCGCGATGGATATGTGCGTCTGCCCAAACAAGAGGACAATGACAGCATGCTGGCCTTTGACGATGTGAGCTATCCCCTCGCGCTGGGGCTGGACGCCAAGGTGGCGCCGGAATTTTCCACCAGCATCACCATAACCGCATCAGGATTTGAACGGCGCACCAGCGTTTGGGGCAATGCCCTGCTGCGCTTTGATGTGGGGCCGGGCGTGCGATCGGAGGCGGATATGGGCGCGTTGATCGCCTTTTTTCGGGCCCGGCGCGGCGCGGCGCGCGGATTTCGCCTGACCGACCCCAGCGATTTCAGTTCCAACGGGATGACGGGAACGCCCACGGCGAACGATCAACTGCTGGGCACCGGGGATGGGGTGAAGTCGACGTTCCCGCTGGTGAAATGTTATGGCGAGCCGGGGGCGAGTGGGGATTGCGTGCAGACGCGGCGCATCACCCGCCCGCAGGCAGGGACCGTGGTGGTGGGCCTGAGTGGCACGGCGACCTCCACCGGCTGGACGCTGGGGCCGGGCGGGGT
>CAIWFP010000438.1 GCA_903911985.1 uncultured Sphingomonadales bacterium | reverse complement strand
GGCAGCGCGCGCTACGAGACCCGCTTTGACGCTCCCGATTCGCCAGATCATCAATGAGGCCAAAGCCCATGAATTCCCCCGCTCCCGCCATCACCCGCACGCCGTTCCGCTTTTCCGGCCGGCACATGCTGGCCATTCTGGTCGCCTTCTTCGGCGTGGTAACGGTGGTGAATGTCTACATGGCCCATCTGGCCAGCAGCACCTTTACCGGCGAGGTGACGGACAATGGCTATGTCGCCAGCCAGAACTTCAACCGCTGGCTGGACGAGGCCGCGCGCGAAAAGGCATTGGGCTGGAAGGCTGTGGTTGCCCGTCAGGTTGACGGCCGGCTGGTCGTCACCGTTACCGGCAAGGGCACCGAGGCGGCGGCGCTGAGTGGTCAGGCTGACCGTCCGCTGGGCACCGGGGCGGCGGATGTCCGCGCCATCGCCTTCACGCGAGGGACAGGTGGCAGCTTTGTGTCCGACGCCAAACTGGCTGGCGGGCGCTGGCACCTGCGGCTCACCCTCTCCGCCGGTGGCAAGCAGTGGCATAGCCTGGACGCGATCTGATGGCGCAGTCCTCCGGCATTGGGGCGGCCACGAGCCAGGAGCCTGACGCCGGGGCTGGGGCGCAAAGCACCGTGCTGGTGGTGCCGGGGATGCATTGCGCCCGTTGCATGAGCAAGGTGGAGAAGGGGCTGCTTGCCCTTTCCGGCGTCAGCGCGGCGCGGGTAAATCTAACCGCGCGGCAGGTGCGCGTGGCGCATGACAGCGCCGTGACCGTCCCCGATCTGGTGGATGCGCTGGCCCGCATCGGGTTCCCGGCGCAACCGCGCGGGCCGGAACTTGCCGCGCCCCCCTCGGCGGTAAGGCCGCTGCTGGCGCCGCTGGGCGTGGCGGCCTTTGCCTGCATGAATGTGATGTTGCTCTCCGTCAGCATCTGGTCGGGTGCCGATGGCGCGACGCGCGATCTGTTCCACTGGATTTCAGCCTTGATCGGCGTGCCGGCGGTGATCTATTCCGGCCGGGTGTTTTTCGCCTCGGCCTGGGCCGCGTTGAAGCGTGGGCGCACCAATATGGATGTGCCGATCTCCATCGGCGTGAGCCTTGCGACCGGCCTGTCGTTTTATGAAACGCTGACCCACGGCCACGAGGCATGGTTCGACGGCACGCTGATGCTGCTGTTGTTCCTGCTGGCGGGCCGGGCGCTGGATGCGATGATGCGCGACCGCGCCCGCACCGGGGTTGATGCGCTGCTGCGTCAGGCCGCACCCGGCGCGATGGTGGTGGGCCCGGGCGGTTCGGTGGAATGGCTCGCCGCCGCCGATCTGACACGCGGCATGGTGATCCGCGTGGCCACGGGCGAGCGACTGGCCGCCGATGGCACCATCGCTGCCGGATCCACCAGTTTCGACCGCAGCCTGCTCACCGGCGAGAGCGCCCCCGTGCCCGCCACCCCGGGCGATGCGGTAATCGCCGGCATGCTCAATCTCGGCGCGCCGGTGGATGTGACGGTGACCGCCACGGGTCAGGATACCTCGCTGGCGGAAATCGCCCGGCTGATGGAAAGCGCGGGGCAGCACCGCAGCGCCTATGTGCGCATCGCCGATCGTGCCAGCCGCCTTTACGCCCCTTGCGTGCACACGTTGGCTCTGGCCAGTTTCATCGGCTGGATGGTGGCGGGCGCGGGCTGGCACCAGTCGCTGGTTATCGCCATCGCCGTGCTGATCATCACCTGCCCCTGCGCGCTGGGCCTTGCCGTGCCGGTGGCGCAGGTGGTGGCCGCAGGGGCCCTGATGCGCAGCGGGATTATGGTCAAGGATGGCTCCGCGATGGAGCGCATGGCGAAGGTAGACCGGGCGCTGATCGACAAGACCGGC
>CAIWFP010000437.1 GCA_903911985.1 uncultured Sphingomonadales bacterium | reverse complement strand
GGGTTGCTGAGGAACTTGTCCGCGAGCTTCTTGATCGGCGGCGGCATCGTTGCCGAGAACAGCAGCGTCTGGCGATTGGCGGGCAGTTTGGAACAGATCGTCTCGATATCCGGGATGAACCCCATGTCGAGCATGCGGTCGGCCTCGTCGATGACCAGCGGGTCGCAACCGGTGAGCAGGATCTTGCCGCGCTCGAACAGGTCCATCAGGCGGCCCGGCGTGGCGATCAGCACATCGACGCCGTCACCCAGCGCCTTGATCTGGTCGCCCATCTGCACGCCGCCGATCAGCAGCGCCATCTTCAGATCGTGGTTCTTGCCGTATTTCTCGAAATTCTCGGCGACCTGCGCGGCCAATTCGCGCGTCGGCTCCAGAATGAGGCTGCGCGGCATCAGCGCGCGGCGGCGGCCATGGGCCAGAATGTCGATCATCGGCAGCACAAAGCTGGCGGTTTTACCGGTGCCGGTCTGGGCGATACCGATGATGTCCTTCATCATCAGCACCGATGGGATTGCCTGCGCCTGGATGGGGGTCGGCTCGTCATAGCCGGCCGACAAGACCGATTGCAGCAATTCGTCTGACAGGCCGAGATCGGCAAATTTCATAAAATCATGTGGCTTTCTGGAAAATCCGGCCCGCAAATCCGGCCGGATACTGGCGGCCCAAACGCAACCGGGCCCGTTCTGTTGCGGCCATGCGGGCAAAGCGCCCCCACGCCACATTCGCCACCCCTTGTCAGCAAGGTCTGGCACTGCCCCGCGCGTTAAACGCAAAGCCCCATGAAAGTCAAGGAAATCACCGCAAAGGCCTGAGCTCGCGCAGGGCCTTCACCTTGCAGCTGGCGCCCGAGCGGCTTTGCAGCGTGTCGCGATCGGTGCACAGCAAGCCGTCGCCATTGCGGGCGACATAGAAGCCCGAATAGAAATCCTCGGCGCGGCAGGCCTTCTCCAGCGCGGCGACAACAATGTGCTGGTCGCGCATGAACAGCAGCAGCCGGTTGGTCGGCGGGGACGAAGGGGCCCCACCCACCGCCCCACCGGGTTGCGCCGCCGCCCCCGAAGGCGCGCCCGCAGCCGGGGCGCCACCCACAGGACTGGCCCGCAACGAACCACCATGGACCGCGGCGATACCGGCGATGGCGACACATTGGGTCAGGCGGCGCGGGTCAAAATGCTCCGGCTGGCGGCCCTGCTCAATCTGGTCCAGCATTTCGGGCGGCATCGCCGGCGAGCCGGGGGTAATGCGGATGGAAAAACGCTGCTCGATGCGCACCTGCCGGGCCACCGGCAGAATGGTCAGCGGCGGCATCGCGCCGACAACACCCGCCAGACCGGAACCTGCCCCCTCACCCGGAACCGAGGCCCGCGCGCCCTGCGGCCAAAAAACGCCAAGACCAATGCCGACACAGACGCCCACACCCAAACCGGCCAGCAGCAGCGCCCCGGGGGCGTAAAAGGCGAAAGCGCGTTGCATCATGCTATACCGGCCCCGGCCATGCGGCGGGGTTTGGCTGACCTCTTTGTCCTACCCTGTTGCCCTTGCCGGTAGGGCCGCGCGCTTGAACCGCGCCTGAACCCTTCTCCGCCACCCCACAGTTGGCCGCCCCGATGCCCATGGCGCGCATCAAGCCGTCTGGTCATGGTTGGCGAGGCTGTGGCATAGGCTGGAGCCATGACGCAAAACCCGCCAGCTGAAAACGCCTTTTTGCCCGGCAACGGCGCGACCGCCGCCTTTGTTGAATCGGCCACCGCCTTGCTTGGTCCGCGCGGCCTGACGCAGGATCCCGACCTGCTCGCCCCCTGCCTGACCGACTGGCGCGGGCGCTATACCGGCCGGGCGCTGGCTCTGGCCACCCCGGCCAGCACGGCCGAACTCGCCGCGCTGGTTAGGCTCTGCGCCGCCCATCGGGTGCCGATCGTCCCGCAGGGCGGCAACAGCGGCATGTCCGGCGGCGCCACGCCCGATGCCAGCGGCGGCGCGCTGCTCGTCTCGCTGCGGCGGATGAAGGCCATCCGCCAGCTGGACGCCACCTCCCGCCAGATCACCTGCGAGGCGGGGGTGGTTCTGCATGATCTGCACGAGGCGGCCCATGGCGCCGGCCTGCGCTTCCCGCTGACCCTTGGCGGCAAGGGCGTGGCAACGGTTGGCGGCCTCATCTCGACCAATGCCGGCGGCACTCAGGTGCTGCGCCACGGCACCATGGGCAAACAGGTGCTGGGGCTGGAGGCGGTGCTGGCCGATGGCAGCATCTTCTCCGCCCTCACCCCGCTGAAGAAGGACAATCGCGGCTTCGACCTCAAGCAGCTACACCGTGGCTCCGAAGGCACGCTGGGGATCATCACCGCCGCCACGCTGAGACTGGGGCCCGCCGTGGCGCAGCGGGCGGTGGTCTGGGCGGGCCTGCCCACCATTCACGCCGCCCGCGCCCTGCTGCTCCATTGCGAGAGCCTGCTGGGCGAGGCGCTGGAAGGCTTCGAGGTTGTGCCGCGGGCGTGCCTTGATGCGGTGCTGGATTATCTCCCGCAGGCCCGCGCCCCGCTTGGCGCCGCCCACAACTGGCACGCGCTGATCGAGGTGGTGGCCGATGAAACCGGCGCCGCCACCCTCACCGACCGCGTGGAAGCCATGCTGGCCAGCGCCTTTGCCGCCGGATTGCTCGACGATGCCACCATCGCCGCCAGCGAATCACAGGCCGAGGCCTTCTGGGCCCTGCGCGACAGCGTCGCCCCGGCCGAACGCGCGATTGGCCCGGCCATGCAGCACGACATCTCCGTGCCGGTGGCGCGCATGCCCGATTTCATCGAACAGGCCGTCGCCGCCATGGAGGCCCGCTTTGCTGGCACCAGGGCGGTGGCCTTTGGCCATCTGGGCGATGGCAATGTCCATTTCCACGTGCTGGCGCCAAAAGGCGTGGAGCGCGGGGTCTGGGAAGAGACCGAGGGCAAGGCCATTTCCCGCGCCGTGCACGACATGGTCACCGCATGGGGCGGCTCGATCTCGGCCGAACACGGCATCGGCCAGATGAAGCGCGACGAGCTGGCCAGGCTGGGCGATCCGGTCATGCTGGCGATGATGGCCCGCGTAAAACAGGCGCTGGACCCCGAGGGCCTGCTGAATCCCGGAAAACTGATTGCCACAAACTGACACAGCCACGCCGAATCCCGCACTCCCCGCGCTTGCCTCCGGCCCGCTGACCGCCTAAAGCCCGCGGCGAAAACGCCCAAGGGGAGAATCTGCCATGGCCTCCGCGCCACCTACCGACAGCCTGCCATTGTTCTACCAGAACCTGGTTCCGCTCAACAGCCGCGATCACGCGGACTACAAGAGCAAAACGACCGATCGCGCGCCCTGGCTGGCCAAGCAGCACGCCGTGCCTCTGACGGTAGAGGAATTTCCCGCCGCGCAGCGTCATTTCCCCATCGTGTTTTCGTCGGGCGACAATCCGGTGCCGCTGGCGCTGATGGGCCTGAACGAGGGCGTCAACGTGTTCGTGTCGGACGATGGTCTGGTTTCGGATGCGGTATATCTGCCCGCCTATGCCCGCCGCTATCCCTTCCTGCTGGCCAAGCTGGCCCCGGAAGCCGAGGAACTGTCGCTGTGCTTCGACCCGACCAGCGATCTGATCGGCAAGTTTGACGAGGGCAACGTGCTGTTCGAAAACGGCGAGGCCTCCGAGATCACCAAGGGCCTGCTGGGTTTCTGCGAGCAGTTTGAGCAGGCCGGCCTGCGCACTGCCGCCTTTGTTGAAGAGCTGAAGAAGCACGATCTGCTGATGGATGGCGAAGTCGGCATCCAGCAGGAAGGCATCGAGCAGCCCTTCATTTATCGCGGCTTCCAGATGGTCAATCAGGAAAAGCTGCGCGAGGTGCGCGGCGACGTGCTGCGCAGCTGGAACCAGTCCGGCCTGTTGCCGCTGGTGTTTGCCCATCTGTTCTCGCTGGAACTGGTGCGCGAAATCTTCGCCAAGCAGGTCACGCAGGGCAAGGGCCCGGTGCCGCAGCCGGCAGCCTGATTTCTGGCTTTATTTTTTGACAAATGTGCCATTTTCGCCGGTTTCAGCCCAATCTCCGGACGGGGCTTGAAACCGGCCTTGAAACTGGCGCGGCGTCGGCGTATCATGGTAGTGGAGCAGTCGGGCTCCCCTCATAGCTCGATTGTTCCGGCGCGCGCGAGCGCGTCGCCTCCCTGAACCTTGACCACCTCGTGCAGCGATGCGCGAGGTGGTTTTTTATGGCTGTGTACCCTCGAGACATTCAGCGTGAAACGGCGCACCCAAGCTGCTGAAAGCGGGCTTGGCGCAACACTCCCCACGCCCCCACGCCCCCACGCCCCCACGCCCCCACGCCGGGGCAACAACCCGCAGACGCCGCATACAACCGCTTTGGCAGTCCTGTGCG
>CAIWFP010000436.1 GCA_903911985.1 uncultured Sphingomonadales bacterium | reverse complement strand
GATCGCGGCGGCGCGGAAGGTGTCTCCGGCGGCCAGCATCACGCTATAGTCCTGCTCCTGAAACAGATGGGCGAGTTTGGCAATGGTGGTGGTTTTGCCGGAACCGTTGACGCCGATGACCAGCACCACATGGGGCCTCGGGAAGGCGGTGATTTCCAGCGGCTTTGCCACGGGGCGCAGGATTTCGGCGATTTCGGCGGCCATGGCCTCGCGGATGGCGGCTTCGTCGGTGCGGCGCTCGAAGCGGGTTTCGGCCAGACGGTCACGGATGCGCAGCGCGGCGCGGGGGCCGAGGTCGGAGGTAATCAGCGCGTCTTCGAGGGCATCGAGCTGGGCGGAATCCAGTTTCGTGGTGCCGATGATGCCGGTGAGATTCTCGGTGAGGCGCGAGGAGGTTTTGGCAAAGCCGCTGGCCACGCGGGTGACCCAGCTGTTGGCGCCTTGGGCTGGGGGCGTGGGGCCGGGGGTTTCGGCGCTCATGCCAGCATTCCTTCGATGATGCGTGTGGGGGTGAGGGTGAGGATGGTGCCCGGTTTGGCGGTGTCGGGAAGTTTCACGCGGGCGAAGTTTTCGGCGTGGCCGGTGCCGTCGCGTTCGGCCAGCACGGAAAGGGGGGTGCCGAGGAGGCTTTGCAGCCATTTTTCGCGCTGGGCGGCGGCGGCGGCGCGTAATTCCGCCGCGCGGCGCGCGATGGTGGCGGGGTGGAGTTGCGGCATGCGTGCGGCGGGCGTGGTGGCGCGGGCCGAGAAGGGGAAGATGTGGCTGTGGACAAGGTTCAGCTCGGCAATGAGCGACAGGTTTGCCGCATGGTGCGCCTCGCTCTCGGTGGGGAAGCCGGCGATGAGATCGGCGCCGAGGGCGATGTCGGGGCGGCGGGCGCGCAGGGTTTCGGCAAGGCTCGCCGCGTGGTGGCGCAAATGGCGGCGCTTCATGCGCTTGAGGATGAGATCGGCGCCGTGTTGCAGCGACAGGTGGATATGCGGCATCACGCGCGGTTCCGTGGTGATGAGGTCGAGCAGCGCCTCGTCGATCTCCACCCCATCCAGCGAGGAGAGGCGCAGGCGGGGGAGCGAGGGGCAGGCAGAGAGGATGGCGGCGACCAGCGCGCCGAGGCGGGGGGGCTGTCCGTGTATGGGGGGCAGATCATGGCCCCAGCTGGTGAGATCAACGCCGGTAAGGACGACTTCGGCGATGCCCTGCGCCGAGAGTTCGGCGATTTCGCGGGTCACCTCGGCGATGGGGCGCGAGCGGCCGGGGCCCCGGCCTTGCGGGATGACGCAGAAGCTGCAGGCGTGGTCGCAGCCGGTCTGCACGCCGATGAAGGCGCGGGTGTGGGTGGAGGTGTGGCCGGATTTGTGGCCGGATTTGTGGGCGGTGCTGGGCGTGGTGGGGCCTTGTGTGGCCGGCAGGTTCCACGAACGGGCGTCGAGCTTGGCGGCATTGGCGATGAGGCCATCGACCTCGGGCATGGCGGCGATGGCGGCCCGGTCGACCTCTGCCGCGCAGCCGGTGACCAGCAGGCGGGCATGGGGCTGGGCGCGGCGGGCTCGGCGGATGGCTTGCCGTGTCTGGCGCAGGGCCTCCGCCGTGACGGCGCAGGAGTTGACGATGATGAGATTTTCGCTGGGGTCGGCGGCGCTGGTGGCGGTG
>CAIWFP010000435.1 GCA_903911985.1 uncultured Sphingomonadales bacterium | reverse complement strand
CTGCTCACCCTCGGCGCAAGGCTGCGGCGTCGCAGGCTTTTAAAAGTCGCTTTGCGGCAAGGCGCCACGCACACCACGATGACGTTAATGAGCGCGCGAGGGCCAACCGATTTACATTGGCAAATCGGTATATCAAACGCCACCCTCGCACATTGCCCATTCCCTATCCCATCGCCCCGCCAAATCCCTGTTCCCATCAGCGCCGCTTTGCCTTACGGGCACCCGGTTATGACCCTGAAAACCCCTGCCAGCGCCCAGAGCGCCGCTTCGCTGCTGACCCTTGACGATGTGCGCGCGGCGGCGGGCCGTATTGCTGGCGCGGTGGTGCGCACGCCTACGCTTTACAGCACCACGCTCAGCCAGATTGCCGGCGCCGATATCTGGCTGAAATTCGAGAACCAGCAGTTCACCGCCGCCTATAAGGAGCGCGGGGCGCTGAACGCTCTGCTGCACCTGAACGAGGAGCAGCGCGCGCGCGGCGTCATCGCGGCCAGCGCCGGTAATCACGCGCAGGGGCTCAGCTATCATGGGCGGCGCCTTGGCCTGCCCGTCACCATCGTCATGCCCAAGACCACGCCGATGGTGAAGGTGATGCAGACCGAGAGCGTCGGCGGCAAGGTGGTCCTCCATGGCGAGAGCTTTGACGAGGCGTCCGAATATGCCCGCGGCCTGGAACAGCAGCTGGGCCTGACCTATATCCCGCCGTTCGACGACCCGCTGGTGGCAGCCGGGCAGGGCACTGTGGCGCTCGAAATGCTGGAGGATGTGCCCGAGATCGACACGATGGCGATTCCGGTGGGCGGTGGTGGTCTGGCCAGTGGCATGGGCACGGTGGCCCGCGCGCTGAAACCGGATATCCGCCTCATCGGCGTGGAGGCCGAGCTTTACCCGTCTATGTATAATCTGCTGAAGGGCACCAGCCTGCCCTGCGGCGGCGATACGCTGGCCGAGGGTATTGCCGTGTGGCAGCCGGGCAAGTTCACCTCCAGGGTACTGGCCGGGTTGCTCGACGATTTTGTGCTGGTCAGCGAATCGGCGCTGGAAGGCGCGCTGGCGCTGCTGTTGCAGATTGAAAAAACCGTTGTGGAGGGGGCTGGTGCCGCGGGGCTCGCCGCTGTGCTGTCCAATCGCGAGATGTTTGCCGGGCGCAAGGTGGGCATTGTGCTGTCGGGCGGCAATATCGACACGCGCCTGCTGGCCAATGTGCTGCTGCGCGATCTGGCGCGGTCTGGCCGTCTTGCCCGGTTGCGCCTGACCCTGCAGGACCGCCCTGGCGCCCTGTTCAAGGTGATGGAAGAATTTAACGCCCATAATATCAACATCATCGAGATCTGGCATCAGCGCATCTTCACCCATCTGCCGGCCAAGGGGCTAATCACCGATATCGAGTGCGAGGCGCGCGATCGCGAGCAGCTGGACGCGCTGGTCGCGGCCCTGCGCGCCAAGGGTTATGATGTGAGTCAGGTCGAATTGAACTGATTTGCCGAGGGTCAAAGACGCCAGTGGCGCCGCGACTCGGTAAAAAATGCGTTCACCCTGTTCGAATTGTGGTTAAGCCGCTTTCATCATTGCACCACGTTTGTCATAAAGGCCCGGCACCACACGCAAGTGGTGGGCTTTCGGGATTGAGCATGTCCGTGACGGTTCCAGTCAGAATTCCCCGTTTCTTTGTGACCAGCGCGGCGCCGTGCCCGTATTTGCCTGGCCGCACGGAGCGCAAGGTGTTCACGGAGCTGAACGGCCCGCATGCCGACGCCCTGAACGACGCGCTGGGTCGCATCGGTTTTCGCCGCAGCCAGACCGTGGCCTATCGCCCCTCCTGTGGCGATTGCACGGCCTGCGTTTCGGTGCGGGTCGTGGCGGATGAGTTCGCCCCCTCCTCCACGCAGCGCCGCGAACTGAAGCGCAATTCCGATCTGGTGGCCACCGTGTGCCAGCCGTGGTCCACGGCCGAGCAATTCGCCCTGCTGCAGCGTTATCTGGCCTCGCGCCATCCCGGCGGCGGCATGGCCACCATGGACGAGGTGGATTTCGCCGACATGGTGGAACATACGCCCGTTACCAGCTATGTCATCGAATATAGAGAACCTTCCGAGGGAGATGAGCCTGGCCGTCTGGTCGGAGCCTGCCTCACCGATCGGCAGGGCGACGGGTTGTCGATGATCTACAGCTTTTACGACCCGGAACACGAGGCGCGCAGCGGGCTTGGCAATTACATCATTCTCGATCACATCCGCCGTGCCGCCGAAGAACAGCTGCCCTATGTTTATCTCGGCTATTGGGTGGAAGGTTCGGCGCGGATGCAATACAAGGTGCGCTATCGCCCGCTGGAGCGGCTGGGCCGCGATGGCTGGAAGCGCATGTCCGATGCAGAGCAGGATTTCCTCGTGGCCACCGTTGCCAGCCAACGCAGGGCCGATGTGCCCCTGCCCGATGGCGGCGGCAAGGATGGCATGGGCAACCTCGACCCTTCCTCGCTCAGCTCCGCCGGTATCGGCGTATCGGCCATGGCCGGCTGAACTGTCGCGCCACGCCCCGGCAGGGGAAGGCGCGCCATTTTCGCAATATCCCCGAGTTCCGGTCATGGCCTCTGCCTTGGCGGCGGTGCTTTGCGGCCTGATGTTGGCGGCGCCTGCCGCCCTCGCCCGGAATTCCGCGCCTGAAGAGTCCGCCAAATCCGCGCCGGGCGTGCCGACTTCTGGCTCCCGGTCGGCGAAAAACGCCGCGCCGGTTGCTCCCGTGCCGTCCACCGTGCCCACGCCAGTCCCTGTCTCGGTGGAAGCCGCTCCGGCCGCTCCGCAGGGCGATGGCGAAAAGGCGCTGTCCGCGTTAATTCCCGATGCCGCCGTCGCCCGACCGGATGAATGGGCGCGCGGCACGCCGGATGTGCCCAGCGTTTCGACAACCCCCCCGCCTTCTGGCGTGCAGCTTCCCGGAGATACTGCCGCACCCCAGACCGTTACGGCGCCGGCTACTGGCTCCCCGCCCGGGGCGAACGCGGCGACCTTCGCATTGCCCGCTTCCCTGCCTTCCGGCCAGCCGCCCGCCGG
>CAIWFP010000434.1 GCA_903911985.1 uncultured Sphingomonadales bacterium | reverse complement strand
CTTCATCTTCGTTCCTTCGTCACTACGACGAAGCCCCAACACTCCTTAAATCACAACCTCAAATCTGTGCCATGGGTGCTGACGGGGGACAGACCGGTTAGTCAACCATGCGCGACGACGGCAACCACCCGCTGCACGCCCGCGATGTGCCATGCGGGGCTGTGTTTAATCAGACCTGCGGGACGCTTCGTCCCCTCGTCGACCACCGTCTGCCAGCACACCGAACGGCGCACGACAACCGCACAAGCCTCGTCCTCACCCATCACGCCGCTTGGGTTCCAGCATCATAGCCAATGCCGGACTACCAGCGCGGGCCTTCCCACAAAAAAAGGGGAGGCTTTCGCCCCCCCTTTTCTTTTTCGAAGCTAGATACCGATCAGAACTTGGCGCCGACGGTAACCCCGTAGGTGGCGGGATCACGGCGAATTGCCGACACCAGACCAAACGGTGAAACGTTGAAGCTCGAAACAAAATCGCGATTATTGGTGAGGTTCTTACCCCACACGGCGACGTTGAACCGTTCGTGGTCGAAAGCGACACCCAGACGTGCGCCCAGGATACCGGCGGCAGGCGTCGTGGAGGCGGCGATTTCGGCCGCAGGCACCGGAAGGTTACCACCCGAGGCACCAACCAGCGGGTAGACGCCATTGGCATCGGGTGAGTTGTAATAGCTCGCCATCCAGGAATAATCCAGACGGCCAGACAGAACCACACCACCGAAGTCATGCTTGTAATTGCCCGCCACGGTGAAGGTGGTCTTCGGAGCGGCCGGAATGAACTCCGAGCGGTGATCGGCGAGAACGGTGCTGCCAAACGCCGCCGGCGCGGTGAACTGCAGATACTTGGAGTCGTTGATATTACCCGTGGCCTGCAGGGTAAAGTCGGGCGTGACGCGGATTGCCAGATCCGCCTCGATGCCCATGTTGCGTTCCTTCTGGGCATTGCCCAGCACGGTCAGCAGGGCGCCCGCCGAAGGACCACTCGTTACGGCGAGCAATTGCGAACGCTGGACGTTCATAACGTTATTGTAATAGGCCGCGACGTTGAAACGAACCTTGCGATCGAAGAATTCGCTCTTGAAGCCGATTTCTTCTTCATAGTTGGTTTCAGGCTGGAACGGAGCGAAAGTGGCGGTATCGCCGTCCGCGCGCAGGTTTTCGCCACCCGAACGATAGCCCTTGCTGACCTTGCCATACAGCAGCGCATCCTGCGACAGCTTGTAGTCGAGCCCAAACGCATAGGAGAATGCGCTGAAGGTGTCGGCATGGGGGAGAGAGCAGTTCGCACCCGGTGCCGCGCCAGCGATATAGGTGGCGTCGAGCAGGTCGCACCCATCGGTCCTCACGGTTGAAGCCGTATAATCCGTGATCGCCGAGTTATGCGTCATGATAAACTTCTTGTCCTGCGACCAGCGCAGACCGGCCGTGAACGCAAGCTTGTCGGTCAAATGGTAGGTGCCCTGACCATAAAAACCAAGGCTCTTGTTGTTGATGTCGCCCGCATAATAGCCGTAGCCCACGATCGGCTGCAGCGTCGAGGAAATCGCCGAATCCAAACCAGCTTCGGTGAAATAGGTGGCGCCGACCGCATAGTCGAGCTTGTTGTCCAGAGCCTTCCCGGTCAACTGGGCTTCAATCGACCATTGATGGAGGTCTATCAGGCTGACGCTGTTGAGCACCGCGTAGGGGGTGCCATCCAGGTCATCGTTCGACGATCCCGACACCTTGCGGTAGCCACCAATCAGCTTGAATGTGCCGAAGGATTTGTCGATCGTCGTGGTCAGCGAATAGGTCTGCGTCTTGGTATTGCTGTAGGGAGCGGAATCCGAAGCAGCCGAATTGGGAGAAGTCTGCGCCAGATTGGTGTAATAAGCGAAATCATGCGGGCCAGCCGGATAGCCAGCAAGCGTGAGGTAGCCTGCGTCCACCGCGCCGGCATAACCCGGGATCGGAGAGGTTCCGGCGAAGTTTGCCCCACCATAGGCCATGACACGAACAGGCCCGTTCGACTTGTAGCTGAACCACTCGCCAGACGCGAGGATCGAAACGTCCGGAGCAGGCCTCCACAGCGCCTTGACGCGACCGGTCACAGTATCAAAATTGTTATACTTCGCGCCGGTGTTCACGTCGGTGATATAGCCATCGCGGTGAGCCACCTGGACAGCGCCACGAACGGCAAGAGTATCGGCAATAAGCGGAACGTTGACAACCGCGTTGCCAGCTTCCTGGTTGTAGCGCCCGTAGGTCAGGTTTCCTTCAGCGCCAAAGGCCGACATGTTGGGATTGTTGGTCTGGATCAGAATCGCGCCAGCCGAGGTATTGCGGCCGAACAGCGTGCCCTGGGGGCCCTTCAGAACCTGAACATTGGAAACGTCGACGAGGTCGCCGTTGATGCCATACGAACGCGCGACATACAGCCCGTCGATATAGGTGCCGACAGACGGCTCAAGCGTCGCGAGGTCGTCGATCTGCGCCTGACCGCGGATCGCGAATTCGAGAACGGTCGGGTTGTTCTGCCCCTGAATGGTCAGCAGGCCCGGCGTGAAAGCCGCGACATCGCTGACGCGCGTCGCATTTTGCGCCTTGAGCGCCGCACCACTGAAAGCGGTGATGGCAACGGGAACGTCCTGCAGCTTTTCGTCGATCTTGCGCGCGGTCACGATGATTTCACCGAGACCAGCCTGATCTCCGGACGCCGGGGGAGCGGAATCCGCCATGGCAGGCGCGGAAATCGCAGCCGCGCACAACGCCAGAACGGAAACTCCCAGAAACTTGGACATAGCCATGCTTGTATTCACCTTCTTCATCATCAAGCCCTCCCTTGCGGCCGTTACGGCTCGAAAGCCCGGCTTTCACCGAGACACCTGTGTAGATAGTTCAGACCACGCAAGCGAACAACCTTCCGAATGCAGCCGCGCCATTTCTCCCGAAAGTGTTGCCCATACGCATCACTCAAGGCCGGTTGATCCCGACCCAATGGCCCATTTGCCGGATGCCACGATGACCGTCGCGTGCGATCCGTCTGTGGGCTGCCGGAAATGTGGCAATGCCAGCCTCATCGCTGTAAGTGGGCCCCTCAATCTCACGCAATTCAGGCAGACCCATGGCCCGCAAACATTCGAAACATGATCCCTATGGCGAGATTGGCGGCGAGGACGAGGCCCCGGCCCCGGCATTGCCCTGCTGGCTCTGCGGCCGCCCCACAGGCAAGACCATAGTCTGGCACCATCCCGTACCCAAAAGCCGTGGCGGGCGCGATGTGGTGCCCATGCACCCCATTTGCCAAAAGACGCTGATCGCCAATTTCACCAATTCCGAACTGCAGCGCCACGGCATGGATGTGGAAAGCCTGCTGGCCAATCCCGACATCCGCAAATTCGTCGATTGGGTGGCAAACAAGGACCCCGACTTCAACGCGACCACGGCCAAAAAACAACGCTGACCAGCCCGGCGTGGCCTGCGAGCGGGAAGGGGCTGGGTAGATTCCGAGGCTGGCACGCGTCCGGCGCGGCCCCATAGTGCAAAACAGCGGGAACGCGGTGGCAACAATTTCAGCCAGCCGCACACCCCCAAATGCACCCGCCCATGGCAATCCATGGATGGAATCCGCGCCAGACCAACCACGGGATTTGTGACAATGAAACCGACCATCACGCCTATGCGCACACTCGCGTTCGCCGTTCTCGGCCTGTGTGCCCAGCCCGCGATCGCCGGCACGGCAACCTCCAGCTTTCCGGTGAACGCGACGATCGCGACGGCTTGCTCCCTGAGCTCGTCAGCCATGAACTTTGGCGAAGTCGGCGTAACCGGTGGCACCACCATCCAGACCGACAGCACCAGCGCCATTACCGTCACCTGCACGCCGGGCGGCGAATATTATGTCTCGCTCGATGGCGGCCTGCATGCTGTCGCCGCGCAACGCATGGCGCAAAGCGGCGCGCATGTGCTCGCCTATGATCTCTACAAGGATTCCGCCCGAGGCACCGTGTGGACCAATGTGACAGCGGCGGTCTATGGCACTGGCGACGGCACCGCCCAAACCATCACCATTTATGGCCGCGTTGCCGCCGGTCT
>CAIWFP010000433.1 GCA_903911985.1 uncultured Sphingomonadales bacterium | reverse complement strand
GACAGTATTGCGTCGGTCACCGAGAGGTTGGTGACAAAGCTCGGCGCATAATTTCCCTCGAATTGCACTCTGTTGTTCTCGATCTTGATCTCGGTAGTAGGCTGGTTGACCCCTTCGGCGCCGATCGAGATGAAGGTGGAGTGGTTCCCGCTTTTCGGACCCTTTTGCAGCGTATTGCCGCGGACGATCAGGTCGCCACCATTCGGTGCCTCGATGAGGTAGCTTGAGGTTCCCTCCGGCCCATCGGTGATGGTTGTGTTGAGCACCTCGGTCCGGCGGGCCCGGGATTTGATGTTGTGGCCATCATGCGTTTCGGTGAAGTGCGACCCTTCGACCCGGAGCAGATCCAGTTTGTTGGCGTAAATGCCATGGGCGCAGACCGGGGCGCAGATGCCGTTGCGGACAAAATCGCTCTCGCGAACGATCAGAAAGCCGCCCACGCTGCTATTGGTCAAAATGCCGTTTTGGTTGTCGATAAAACGGACCTTCTCGACAGTGAGGTCGGGGGCCTGCATGCGGATGCCGGCACCGTTCATGTCGGGCACGCGCGCCCGCGTCAGGGTGAGATTGCGGATCGTGATTCCCGGCGCATCGACGATGAACAGCGCCTTGCCCTGGCAGGCCTTGTCCGCAATGACCGTCTCGGCCGGGGAGCCGCCCTGCCCTTCGATGACCAGATTTTTCTGCCGCCAGACCGCGCAGTCAGAATAATCACCGGGATAGATCGCGATCGTATCGCCATCCTGGGCCTTTGCCGCGGCGTAGCTCGGCAAGGCGTAGGTTTGCCCAGCCCCGACCCGCAATGTCGCGGCAGAGACTGGCAGGGCGAGTCCGATGCCTGCCGCCAGGACGAGCAGGCGCGAAAAAGAGGTCACCATGGGGCTCCACCATGCATCGGGACAGACGAGTCAGATAGGCACAAGCGTCGCGCATGTCGATTGAGGACCACCCTGGCACGAGACGTGCCGGGCATTCTGCCTGAGATAGATGTAGTTATATAACATCGACTAGTCATCGTTACGTATGTCTGTGCTGGTTCCGCCGCCGGGAAAATACCCTTCTGCTCTTCCCGTCCAGCCTGTCTGCCGGTGCAGCAATGATGAAATGATGTTGTCACGTATTTAAGATGTTGCGTAATTTAGTAAAGTCAAACATACGTAACGACGTCAGTAAGGAGACTTGCCGTCGTGCCAGTCATCACCATCGCCAGTTCCAAGGGCGGCCCGGGCAAGACCACCATTGCCATGCTGCTGGCCGGATCGCTCGCCGGCCTTGGGCTGAAAGTCGTGGCCCTCGATGCCGACCCGACCCAGGCGCTCAGCCGCTGGGCCGCCAATATCTATGAAGGCCCGGCTTTCGAGGTGGTCTCGGAGGCCGATGAGACCCGGCTCGCCCATCTGATCGACGAGAAGGCGCGCGAGGCCGATATCGTGCTGGTTGATACCGCCGGCTTCGGCAACCGGGCTGCCGCCGTTGCCATGACCAGCGCCGACCTTGTTCTTGTACCCACATTGAGCGGGGAAGCCGATGTGACCGAGGCGGAAAAGACCATCCGTCTCGTCGAGGGTCTCGCCCGGGCCGCGCGGCGCGACATTCCCGCCCGCGTGGTGATGAACCGCCTGCGCCGCACCCAGCTTGCCCGCCATGCCGCCAATGAGATTGCCAATGCCGGCCTGCCGCGGCTGGAGAACGGGCTCTCCGACCTCGTCGCCTATGGCGAAATCACCTATTCCGGCCGCATCCCGCCGGGTGGACCCGCCGCCGTGGAAATCGCCGGGCTGCTGGCGGAATTGCGCGAGCAGGGCTGGCTGCCGGAAGCTAGAAATCCACGCACCGCCGTAGCGTCGTAATTATGTCGTTACGTAGAAAGATGACCCGATGAAGGCTCTCAAACCCCGCATCAGCTCCCGCCCTTCGGCCGAGGAGGCGCTGCGCATCACCGCGATCCAGGTGCCATCGCTGCCACCCGCCCAGATCGAGGCCGAGGACCGGCCGACCACGCTCAACCTGCGCGTCCGCGAAAGCACGATCGCCGCTCTGACCGAACGGGCGCGGATGGAGGGGCATACGCTCAAGCAGGTGGTCTGCCTGGCTTTGGCCGCCGCCGGGGTCTCTGTCGCCGCCGCCGATCTGGAAGACCGCACGCCACGCCGGAGACGCTGAGTAAAAATCGGCACATTTTGCGTTTATCCACAGCTTCTATATGCCCGGCGGCACCATGAACGCCGCGACGTCCCATCTGCCACTCCGCCTGCGCCGCCTCGAATCCGACGCCATCCGCATCCTGCGCGAGGTCGCGG
>CAIWFP010000432.1 GCA_903911985.1 uncultured Sphingomonadales bacterium | reverse complement strand
GTCGATGCGCTGGTTCTTCATCGTGTCCAGCATGTCGATCCGCCCGGTGAGGTTGGCACCGTCCCCCGTCTGGCCGATCAGCTGCATCAAATCCTTGTCCGACGAGACAATGGTCACGGCCCAGCCTTGCGCGGCGGCGGCCCGGGCATAGGAGGCGATAAGATCGTCGGCCTCCAGCCCCATTTCCTCGATGCAGGGCAGCGAGAAGGCGCGGGTGGCATCGCGAATCAGTGGGAACTGCGGCACGAGGTCTTCGGGCGGCGGCGGCCGGTTGGCCTTGTATTCGGGATACATATCGTTGCGGAATGTCCGCCCCGAGGCATCGAGAATCACCGCCAGATGGGTGGGGCCATCGGCCTTGTGCAGGTCTTCAGCCAGCTTCCACAGCATGGTGGTATAGCCGAATACCGCCCCCACCGGGGTTCCCGCCGGGTTGGTAAGGGGGGGTAGCCGGTGATAGGCGCGGAAAATATAGGCCGAGCCATCGACGAGATAGAGGTGTGGCCGAGGCGTTGCAGAGGGGGTTGGCGGGGTATCCATCGGGCGGTCATAGGCGCTGGCGCCGCGAGTTGAAAGCCTGCCGGAGGCCGCGGAATGCCTGACGGGCGCGAGATAATGTTGTGCCCGATGCCTGCATTCGCCGCCCGCGGCTCACCCCCTTGCCACAGATAAAGGCAACGCCCTGTTCAGGAAATAGCAATGCACAAAAGCGCAACTTCGTGGCGATAACAGCGAGTAGCACTTGCATCGCTGCCGCAACCCGTTTATCTGACACGCGAAGTCTACTCACGGGGTAGGCTTTCCGCACGGCGCACCATGCCAAGTGGTCAAGTGTCGCGCGTGGTCCACTCGCTGTTCAAGGAATACCATTCATGCGCAAGATCATCCTCGCCGCTGCCGTTGCTGGCGCTGCTCTGACCCTGTCGGCCTGCAAGGGCGGCGAAGCCGCTTCGACCGATTCGGCTGTTTCGTCGGCTGACTCGGCTGCTTCGGTTGCCTCGACCGCTGCTGACTCGGCTGCTTCGGCTGCCACGGCTGCCGGTTCGGCTGCTGACTCGGCTGCTGCTGCTGCTTCGAGCAAGTAATCTTTCGCTTTTAGCGAAGGTTTTCGGATTGGGCGCGTGGGGGAAACCTCACGCGCCTTTTTCGTTGCGTCTGGCATAGCGGCTGCAACTGGCATTTCGGCTGCGCCGAACGGGCCGGATCCGGTTCGCCGGCAGGTTTGCGACCGGGCGTGATTTCTCCCGGCGCGAGGCTGGTGGAGCCTGAAAAACCGGCCTGTGAGGGCCAAAGCGGCGCCCGAGGGGCTGGCTTGCGTTCGGTGGTCATGCTCGCGTGGCACTGGCCCGAATTTGGGCATTTACCCTAATCCGTCGCGCTCGACGGCAATTGTACCCCGGCCCCTGGCGACATGATCGCGGGGGCAATGCAAAGCGGCGGTCGCAGAAAAGGCGCCCGCCCAGGGATTCGGGGTGAAATGCGCGGCGCGACCGCGTGGCTCCGGCCTACCTCAGGCCCAGCCTTGCTGGCGGACCCGGATGCAACATCCTGCCGGGTACCGGATAAGCTTCGGCGGATGGTGGGGCCCATGGCCAGCTGCTGGGTCGCAACAGGCTGCGCTCCCGACTGATAGCCTTCATAAATTGCGCGGGTGATGGCCGCGATTCGCGCTTCGCGTCCCGGCTTGCTGCCTTGCCCGGTCACATAGATCGCCAGGGCGATGGTGTGCCCGTCAGGGGTGCGAATCATGCCGACATCGCTGGACGTATTGGCCAGCGTGCCGGTTTTGTGACCCACCAGCGCCTCATCGGGTATGGCGGCGCGCATGCGGTGCAGCCCGGTCTGGCAGCGGCTCATCGCGCCCAGCAGCACATCGCGGCTGGAGGGGGACAGCCACTGGCCTTCGTAGAGTCCGCTGAGCAGGCGCACCATGGCCTGCGGGGTGGTGCTATCGCGCACGTCGATCGTGGTGGCGGGGTTAATGGCTCCATCATCACGAACCAGCGTGGCGATATCACGGTCCAGCCGCATCTCGCCGATGCCGGAATGATGCAGCCAGCGATCCACCGCCTGCGGCCCGCCGATAGCGGCCAGCAGCGCGTCGGTGGCGTGGTTGTCGGAGCGGGTGAGTGCCAGCTCGATCAGCTCCAGCGCGGAATAGCTGGGGCCGGGGCGAACCGGCGCCACGCTGCCCGAAAACTTGTGCGAGGGCAGCGGAAGCATCAGCGGATAGCTGTCCGTCAGGTGAAAGCGCCCCTGATCGACCCCGTCAAGGAAGGTGGCGACGATGGCGACCTTGCCGGTGCTGGCCAGCGGAAAGGGTTGGTTGCCCAGTACGGCGATGCTGCGCCCGGACGACAGGTCCAGTGCGGCAACGCCGATACGCCCACGCTCCGAGGAGGCAAGCGCCGCCAGTTGCAGGTTTAGCGGGGTGCCATAAGTGGGGCCATAGCTGGGCCCATTGCTGGGTATACTCATCCGCTGCGCGGGCTCGACCCGAAGCGCGGCGGGGGGGGTATGAAAAACGTGATCGAAGGCCTGATCAAGGTCGTTGGCCACAGCCACAGGCGCCGCCAGCAGCGCTGTGGCGAGCATCAAAACGCCTATAAGTTGCTTGTCG
>CAIWFP010000431.1 GCA_903911985.1 uncultured Sphingomonadales bacterium | reverse complement strand
CCGCCGAGGCACTGGCCGAATGGCTGAACGCGCGGGTCGGCAAGCACGAAAGGGTGGAAAGCGTGGTCCTGCGCGACGCCCTGCCCAAAACCATGATCGGCAAGCTGGACCGCAAGGCGCTGCGGGTAGAGGCAGGGGTTTGAGGGGTATTACCGGTGAAGGCAGGTTGAAAGGCTTAAACGCAGAATAGACGCAGGGGCTAGCCCCTGCACCCCTTCCCTGTCGGCGTTGTGCTTAAGGTTCGGCCTTGCGCAAGGTTGCAGCGCCGCAGGCTATTAATGCCTCTTCGCGGCGGGGTGTGACGCCGAGATGCATGCGCGACGAGGACAGTAATGGGGTTCGGGGCCTAAGGCCCCAACAAACCTTCAATCCTTAATTACCCAACAATCACCCCTGCGTCAGCAGCTTGGGCTCGTTGCACCGCTGCGACAGGCGGCCATCCACCTGCGCGCCCTGTTCGATGGAGAGCGTGTCATAATGCACATCGCCCTCGATGCACGCGCTCTTGCCGATGACCAGCGCGCCGACGCTGACCGTGCCGCGCACCCGCCCGTGGAGGCGGGCGGTTTCGGCGGTGATGTCGCCGACGATCTCGCTGCTTTCACCCTGCATCAGGGCGGCACAGGTAACATCGCCTTCCACCCGTCCATCCAGATGGAGATCGATGGTGGCGGTAACATTGCCCTTCACCAGCGTATCGGCGCCCAGCACGGAAAAAGTCGAACCACTCATTGAACCACTCCTCGAACCACTTTGGGCGCTAGTCGTCTGCAGCGGGGCTTGATCCGGGGTTTTGCGAAACATGGGCGCTGATCTCCAGAAAGGGACGGGGGTTTACCGGGCGGTCGTTGATCCGCACCTCGAAATGCAAATGCGGGCCAGTTGAGCGGCCGGTGCTGCCGATGGCGCCGATAGCCTGCCCGGCGTTTACCTGCTGCCCCACATGGGCGCGGAAGGCCGACATATGGGCATAGCGTGTGACGACGCCATTACCGTGGCTTACCTCCACGCAATTGCCATAGCCCGATTTGCGCCCGGCAAAGCTGACCAGCCCCTTGGCCGCCGCGAAAATCGGCGCGCCGATGGGCCCGCGGAAATCGAGGCCCGGATGGAAGGCGCCGTGGTGGGTGAACGGATCCGAACGATAACCGAAGCCGGAGGAAATATACTCCAGCCGCGCCGGCAACACCCGCGGCAGGCGATGCAGGTCATTCTCCAGCGCGCTCATCCGCGCAAGGCTGAGACCCAGCCGTTCAAAACGGGGATCGAGCATGCCATTGGCCGAGGTTGAAAGGGCCAGCAACGGGCCGCCCATGGCGGTATTGCCCTTCGCCCCGCCACCATCCATCTGCGCCAGCATGGCCTGCGGGTTCAGCCCCAGATGGCGCATTTGCATGGCATCGGCCTCGGCGCGGTGGTCGGCATAGCGGGTGAGCATTTCGACGAAGGCCAGCTGCCGGGCTTCCTGCCGGGCCAGCGACGCCGCCTCGGGCGGCAGGCCGGCCGACTCGGCGGCGCTAACCTTGGCCACGGTGCGGGCGGCCTGGGTGCTGCTGTCGGACACCGTATCGCCCGGGCGGACATCGTGGGGCAAATCGCCGAGATGGGCGCGCACCACGGTCTCGATGAAATCCTGCCGCCGGCGCAGATCGTCGGCCACGCCATTCAGCCCCTTGCGATAGGCGGCAACGCGCTCCTCGGCGCTTTCCACCCGGGCCTCGCGGTTGAGCAGGGACTGATTGTCGGCCATTTCGGTGAGGCGGTGGATCGCCACCGAGGCAACGGTAACCACCCAGCCCAGCGCCAGCAGGCCAACGCCCGCCGCCACGGTCATCTGCAGACGCGACGAGACTTTGATGAAGCGCACATGCCCGTTCGACCGCATGAAGAATTCGCGGTCGGGAAAGTGGCCGCGCAAGCGGGCGAGAATGTCGCCAAGGCTTCGATTGCTCACGCGGACCCCGTAAAAATACCCGGCAACACTTGCGGCCGGGCGCCTAACATCGCTGGCGTGATTCGCCTAATCGTGACCGCTGCCATCTCGCCCTGTTGCGACAAGGCGCCCGTTTTCCACGATGAAATGCTTCATCTGGGGGCACTTGCATGGTTTTCCCGGATCATTGCGGCAACTCCGCCCCGGCCCGACAGCCAACGCCGCTATCGCGACGGTTCATGACAAAGCGGCTACAAGCTGCTAGGCGCCTGCCCATGGCTACCCCGCACACATCTTCCGCTAACGAACCCGCCGCCAGCGAAAGCCCCGAGGCCCTTGTGGCGCGGCTGGCCCGCGCGGGCCGCGCGGCGCAATGCCAGCTGGCAAAGCTGAGCGACCCGCAGAAGGCCGGGGCCCTGCTCTCGGCGGCACAGGCCCTGCGCGAGGACGAGGCCACCATCCTTGCCGCCAATGCGCGCGATCTCGCCGCGGGCGAGGCCAATGGCCTGACCAGCGCCCTGCTCGACCGGCTTCGGCTTAGCCCCGAGCGCCTCGCCGGCATCGCCGATGCCGTGGCGCAGGTCGCCAGCCTGCCCGACCCGGTGGGTCAGGTGATCGACGAGGCCAGCCGCCCCAACGGGTTGAACCTGCGCCGGGTGCGCGTCCCCATCGGCCTGATCGGCATCATCTACGAAAGCCGCCCCAACGTCACCGCCGACGCCGCCGCCCTGTGCCTGCGTTCGGGCAATGCCGTGCTGCTGCGCGGGGGCAGCGAGGCGGTGCATTCCAACCACGCGATTCTGGCCGCGCTGGCCCGTGGTTTAGCCGAGGCCGGGGCCCCCGCCGATGCCGTGCAGCTGGTGCCGACGCAAGACCGCGCCGTGGTGGGCGCCATGCTGACCGCCGCCGGCCTCATCGACATGATCGTGCCGCGCGGGGGCAAAAGCCTCGTGGCCCGGGTTCAGGCCGATGCGCGGGTGCCGGTGCTCGCCCATCTGGATGGCATCTGCCACACCTACATCCATTCAGCCGCCAACCCCGAAATGGCCGTGGCCATCGCGCTGAACGCCAAGCTACGCCGCACCGGCATTTGCGGGGCGATGGAAACGCTACTGCTCGACACCGCCTTCCCCGCCAGCGGGCAGGTGGTCGCCGCGCTGCTCGATCAGGCATGCGAACTGCGCGGCGATGCCCGCGCCCGTGCGCTCGATCCGCGCATTCTGGCGGCCACCGACGAGGACTGGGACACAGAATATCTCGATGCCATCCTGTCGGTGGCGGTGGTGGACGGGCTGGATGCGGCGCTGGCCCATATCGATGCCCACTCCAGCCGGCATACCGATGTCATCGTGACCGAGGACGCCACCGCCGCCGATGCCTTTGTCGCAGGCGTCGACAGCGCCATCGTCATGGTCAACGCCAGCAGCCAGTTTGCCGATGGCGGCGAATTCGGCCTCGGCGCGGAGATCGGCATTGCCACCGGACGCCTGCACGCGCGCGGACCGGTGGCGCTGGAAGGGCTGACCACCTATAAATGGGTGGTGCGGGGCACTGGCCAATTGCGCCCCTGAAGATTTTGGCCTGAAGATTTTGGACTGAAAATTTTGGACCCGATCCACGCATGACCGGCAACAGGGGCCCCTACACAGCCCTGATGGGCGGCAGCTTCAACCCGGCGCATGGCGGCCATCGGCGAATCACGCTGTCGGCGCTTGATGTGCTGGGGCTGGACGAGGCATGGTGGCTGGTCTCTCCCGGCAATGTGCTGAAGGACCCGGCCGACATGGCCCCCCTGGAGATTCGCTTGGCCTCCGCCCGAACTCAGGCGCGGCGCGCACCCATCCGGGTGAGCGCGATGGAGGTGGCCCTGCGCACCCGCTTTACCGTCGATACGCTGACGAAGATCGCGCGGCGCTGGCCCAAGCGCCGGTTTATCTGGCTGATGGGGGCCGATAATCTGGCGCAACTGCACCGCTGGAAACACTGGCGGCAACTGGCCAGACTCATGCCGATTGCGGTTGTGGCCAGACCCGGCTATGATGCAGCCGCTATCGCCAGCCCGGCGATGGCCTGGCTGGGCCGTTTTCGGCGGCCTGCTGCCAGTATAAGATCCCGGGCAGAATGGAGCGCGCCGGCCCTGGTGCTTTTGCGTTTCGATCCCGATCCCCGTTCGGCCAGCGCCCTGCGCGCCGTCGATGATGGTTGGAGCCGCCGGTTCACGGGGGCTGCCCTGCGTGACGCGGTTACCCACCAGCCGATAGCGCGGACCCCGGAAATTGCCCCTCCCGCAAAGGATATGGTGTGACCGGGTCGGCCCATCAGCCCGGTTTTGCCAGCCTTTCCTCTGTCCTCACCCATTGTATGTTGAAATCGGTGCGACTCTCCGCAAGCGGCCTCCGCAAGTGGATCGCCCCACAGGAGCCTGTATTGCCCGCATGAACCAAGCTCAAACCCCCCCGCCGGCTGTCCAGCCCGCCCCCGTTTCCGGCACTCCGCTGCCGACATCCCCCGCTGTGAGCACAACCGCCCAGCTGCTGGCCGAGGCCGAACCCGGCTCTCTGCTGGCGCTGGTGTTTGCCTCGCTCGATGACGATCAGGCGCAGGAGGTGATCTCCATCCCTCTGGCCGGAAAGTCGTCCATCGCCGACTATATGGTCATCGCCTCGGGTCGCTCGACGCGGCAGGTGGCAACCATGGCGCAAAAGCTGGCCGAGCGGGTCAAGAAGGGTGGCTTTGGCCTTTGCCGCATCGAGGGCCTGCCCGCAGCGGACTGGGTGCTGATCGATGCCGGCGACGTCATCGTCCATCTCTTCCGCCCGGAAGTCCGCGCCTTCTACAACCTCGAGCGCATGTGGACCTTCAACAGCGACGCGCCGGTTGCGGCCTGAATATCTGCCATAGCCCCGAGCCGCCCCCATGTTGCTGCATATTGTCGCCCGGGGGCGGATTGGCCGCTCGCCCGAGGCGGAACTGGTTGATCGCTATCTGAAGCGCGTCACCTGGCCCAGCCGGATTACCGAACTGCCCGAACGTGGCGGCACCGTGCCCGCGCCCGCCACCCCCTGCCGCACCGTGCTGCTGGACGAACGGGGCGCCCCGATAGCCTCGGAAGCCTTCGCCGCCCTGCTCGGCCGCTGGCGCGACGATGGTGTGCGCGAGGTCCGCTTCATGATCGGCGCCGCCGATGGCCACGGCGATGCGGCACGCTCGGAAAAGGGTGGCACGGACCTGCTGCTCGGCTTTGGCGCGATGACCTGGCCACACATGCTGGCCCGCGCCATGCTGGCCGAACAATTGTGGCGCGCCACCAGCATTCTGGCTGGCCATCCCTATCATCGTTCGGGATAAGGGCCGAAGTGGAACCCGGTCGCGCCCCCCTTTTGCTGTGCGTCATGCTCGCTGTGGCCGGGCCGGGCCGGGCGTGGGCAACCGTCGGCCCCGCCGATAGCGCCGACATCAGCCAAAACCGCAAGGCGCTGGCCGACGCCAAATCCGCTGCCGAGGCCGCACGCCACCGGGCCGAGAAGCTGGAGTCGGATGCCGCCAGCGCCAGCGCCGCCGCCGCGCGCACCGCCGCCGAGGCCGCCGCCCTTGCCGCCCGCATCCAGCAGGCGCAGGCGCAAATAGGCGCCGACGAAGCCACCATCCGCATCATCGCCCGCCAGCAGGCCGAGCTGAAGGAGAGTCTGGGCGCTGAGGAATGGCCCCTGCTCCGCCTCACCGCCGCGCTGCAACGCCTTTCCCGCCGACCGCTGGCACTGGCGGTTTTGCAACCGGGATCGGTGAGCGACGCCGCGCATTTGCGGGTGGTTCTGGCCTCCACCATGCCCGAGGTGCGCCAACGCACCGCGGCCTTGCGCAGCCAATTGGCGGCGGTGCGAGCCCTTCGGCAACAGGCAGAGCATGCGCAAATGGCTCTGCGTAATCAGAAGTCCGTACTTTCGCAGCGCCAGAACGCGCTGGTGGCGCTCGAAGCCAGCCAGCGTCTGACCGCCAATGCCTCGGCCGGCGGTGCCGATCGCGAAACCGAGCGCGCCAATGCCCTGGCCGAACAGGCGCGCGATCTGGGTGATCTGCTTGGCCAGCTGGAGCAGGCCGCCGCGCTGCGTGAAAAGCTGGCGCTATTGCCCGGCCCGCTGATCCGGCCGCCCCGCCCGGGCGAATCCGAGGCGGCATCGGCACCCGCCGCCGCCGCTCCCGCACCGTCGAACGGGCTCTCGGCCTATGTCCTGCCGGTGGTGGGGCGTCTGGTCACAGGCTTCGGCGATGCGGCAAATGGAGGCGCTCCCTCGCGCGGCCTCACCATCGCCGCCGCGCCGGGCGCGCAGGTGGTGGCGCCGGCTGCGGGCAGGGTGGCTTTTGCCGGGCCCTATCGCGGCTTTGGCGCCATCGTCATTCTCGATCACTCCGCGGGCTGGACCAGTCTGGTCACCGGCCTCGGGCATCTGGATGTACGGGTGGGCGATATGCTAGTTGGTGGCGCCTCGCTGGGCACCATTGGCCCCGGCGCGGGTGAATTGACGCTTGAGCTTCGCCACGGGGGCCAGCCGGTCAACCCGCTGGTGCAGATGCTCCTGCCGTAACGGGGGGCGCTACCGAATAGGGCCGCTGCCGGAGCCCCAGGACCACCTTCTCCCCGCCCGAAACCACACTCCCGCTGGTAATCCCCCGACAGGGGCACTAGATTCGCCCATCCGCGCGAAGGATCGCGCTTCGAAAGGCTGATGATGAGGCATAAATTTTCCGTGCTGGCGCGCTGTGGGCTACTGGCTGGCGCCGTGGCGCTGCTGCCGGTGGCAACGGCTGGTCTGGCGGCGGTAGACGGGCGAATCGCACCCCAGTTCGCCCGGCTGGAGGCGGTCTACAACCTTATCAAGGCCGATTATGTCGATCAGACGGACGACGACAAGCTGGTGAAAGGCGCGATCGACGGCATGCTGGCCAGTCTCGATCCCCATTCGTCCTATCTGGAGGGCAACAGCCTCGCCACCATCAACACCATGATGGAGGGCGGCTATACCGGCCTTGGTATTTCCGTCGCGCCGGACAAGGGCACGGTGAAGGTCATTTCGCCGATGCACGGCAGCCCGGCGGAAAAGGCCGGCATCAAACCCGGCGACTATATCACCCATCTCGACGGCAAGCTCATCGTCGATGGCGATTTCGAGGATGCGGTCGATCACATGCGCGGCCCCCCCGGCACCAGCATCCGCCTGACCATCTTCCGGCCCGAGCGTGACGACCCCTTCGATGTGACCGTGACCCGCGCCTTCATCAATCTGGAACCGGTAACCGCCAAGCTTGATGGCAAGATCGCGGAGATCACCGTCAATGAATTCTCGAAGGATGTCGGCAAGCAGGTGTTCGCCGCGCTCCAGACCCTGCGCAAACAGGCCGGCGGCCACCTCGCCGGGCTGGTGCTCGATCTGCGTGAAAACCCGGGCGGCGAACTCGAAGAGGCGGTGACCCTCTCCGACCTGTTCCTGACCGATGGGGTAATCGTCTCGCAGCGCGGTCGGTTGCGCGACGAGAATTTCGTCTATCGCGCAGAAAGCTCCTTTGTCGGCGACGCTGCCCAGGGCCTGCCGATTGTCGTGTTGATCGATGTCGGCACGGCCTCGGCCAGCGAGATTGTCGCGGGTGCCTTGCAGGACCACCACCGCGCCATCGTCATGGGCGAGCGCAGCTTTGGCAAGGGCAGTGTGCAGTCGGTGTTTGCCATTGACGCCACCCACAAGGTCAAGCTGACCACCGCCCGCTACTACACCCCCTCGGGCCGCAGCGTGCAGGAAGGCGGCATCCAGCCAGACATCCGCGTGCCGCAAATCTCGGACCCCGATGCCCGCAAGCGCGAGGAATTCGCCCTGCGCGAATCGGACCTGCGCGGGCATCTCGTCAACGATGCGGGGCTGGATGACAAAAAGCTGGAGGCCGACAAGAAGTCCGACCCGCGCTTCGCCATGACCCCGGCCCAGCTGGAGGCCAAGGGCATCAAGGATTTCCAGCTGTGGTATGCGGTGGAAACCCTGCGCCACGCCAATGGCACCGCGCCACTGGGCAGGATGGCGGGGCGGTAGGAGGTCAAGTAGCAGGGGACTCGTCCCCTGCACCCCTTGCCGTCTTCCGGCGAAAGGGCGCGTTTGGCCGACCCCACAGCGCCCAACCTCTCCGCGCCGCAGGCTTTTCAAGCCGCTGTGCGGCGGGGCGCGGCGTTGAGGCAATGCGCTGAGCAAGACAGGTATGGGAGTTAGGGGGTGTAACACCCCCAAGACTATTCTACACCTCCCCGCGAATCTCAGGAGTCCAAGATGACCGATCCGCTGAAACTGGCCCGCCTTCTGGCGCTGGCAACCCCGCTGGCCCTGCTGGGTGGGGCCCTGGCCTTCCAGTTCTGGGGCGGGCTTTTCCCTTGCGAGATGTGCTGGTGGCAGCGTTATGGCCACATCGCCGCGCTGGTGCTGGCGCTGGCGAGTTTCGCGTTCCCCGCCCGCCGCTGGCCGGTGGCGCTGGCTGGGGCGGCGCTCGGCGTGGCCGGGCTGATCGGCGCCTATCACGCCGGGGTGGAATATGGCTGGTGGATGGGCCTCACCGGCTGCACCAGCACCGTCCATTTCAACGGCGGCGATCCCTTGAAAGAGGTGATGGATGCGCCGCTGGTGCGTTGCGACGTGGTGCAGTGGAAGCTGTTCGGTATCTCGCTGGCGGGCTATAATTTTCTGGTATCGGGCGCGGTGGCAGTGGTAATTTTCGCCCTGCTCGCCAAAACTGGCGGAAAGGCAAAACCATGAGTGGCAATAAGGCACGGGCCATCTCCCGCATGCTCAGGGTGGATCAGGCTGGCGAATATGGCGCGGTGCGTATTTATGCCGGGCAAATGGCGGTGATGGGCGCGCGCGGACCCAATGCCCAGACGATCATCGCCATGGCCGATCAGGAAGCCCGGCACCGGCGCGATTTCGACGCGCTGTTGGCCCGGCGCGGCGGGCGGCCGACCTTGCTGCAACCCTTCTGGCACGTCGCGGGCTTCGCGCTGGGCGCGGCCACGGCGCTGATCAGCCCGGAGGCGGCGATGGCCTGCACCGCCGCCATCGAAACCGAGATCGACGCGCATTACACCCGCCAGCTGGAGGAATTGGGCGAGGATGATCCCGAACTCTCCGCGCTGATCGAGGAGGCGCGGGCCGATGAGGTCGAGCATCTGGAAACGGCGCTGGCCCATGGGGCGGAACGGGCCCCGGCCTATCCGCTGCTGTCGGGCGCCATCCGGTTGGGCTGCCGTGTCGCCATTGGCCTGTGCGAGCGGATCTGAGGGCATCGCCTGACCGCTGTTGATCATGCGCAAGGCTCCCGCCGCGCGCTTCAGCTATCGTTCACCGGTGATAAGGGGTAATAGGCCGGTCAACGGCCAAATGCCGCTCGCAGGAGTTTTTTCGATGACCCACCCCGTTCTTTTCCGCGCCATCCTCGGCTGTGGCGGCGCTGTTGCCGCGATGCTGCTGGCGAGCCCGTCCATCGCCGCCGCGCCCGGCGGTTCCGGTCAGGCCAGCTCCGGTCAAGATCGTATGAACATGGTCATCATCTTTGGCGATGATGCCTGCCCGGTCTCCACCGGCAACGAGATCACCGTCTGCGCCCGCAAGGCGGAAAGCGAACGCTATCGCATTCCCGCCCCTTTCCGCGAACAGCCCTCGACCAAGAGCGAATCCTGGACACAGCGTGTCATCGCCTATGAAAGCGTGGGCGCCACCGGCGCGCAAAGCTGCTCGCCCGTGGGTGCCGGCGGCTGGACGGGATGCGCCTCGAAATTCATCAGCAACGGCATGGCCGACAAGAAGGCGAGCAGCGACGTCCAGTTCAGCAAGCTGATCGACGAGGCCCGCGCCAAGCGTATGTCCACCACCGACGCGGATGCCGCCGAGACGCAGGCGAATGTCGAGAGGGCCGAGAAGGCCTATGAGGCCCGCCAGCGCGCCGCTCAGGATCCTGCCACCGGGAATGCCGGCACAGCGCCAGCCCCCAGCGGTAACGGCGGGAAATAGATCCGGAAGAAAGGGGGTTTTGCAGGGACCAGTTTGATATGCCGATTTGCCGATGCAAATCGGTTGGCCCTTGGCAACCCCTTCCCTGTCATTGTCGCGCTAACGGTTCGGCCTAGCGCAAGGCCGCCGCGCCGCAGGCTTTTAAAGCCGCTGCGCGGCGGGGCGCAACGGCGAGTTTCTGCCAATACGCCGATAGGTTTGGGGGTTTGGGGGTGTAACACCCCCAAGAAGAATGCCGCTTCAGCTCAAGGCGATATCCGGCGCGTCTTCCTGCTTCATGCCCACAACATTATAACCGCCATCGACATGATGGATCTCGCCGGTCACGCCCGACGAAAGGTCGGACACGAAATAAAGCCCGGCACCGCCAACATCCTCGATGGTGACATTGCGCCGCAGCGGCGAATTCAGCTCGTTCCACTTCAGAATATAGCGGAAATCGCCAATGCCGCTGGCGGCCAGCGTCTTGATCGGCCCGGCGGAAATGGCGTTCACGCGGATGGCCTGCGGCCCCAGATCGTTGGCGAGATATTTGACACTGGTTTCCAGCGCCGCCTTGGCCACGCCCATCACGTTATAGTTGGGCATCACCTTTTCGGCGCCGTAATAGGTGAGGGTAACGATGGAGCCGCCATCCGGCATCATGGCGCGGGCGCGCTGGGCCACGGCGACAAGGCTATAGGCCGAGATGTTCATCGTCATCAGGAAGTTTTCGAGGCTGGTGTCGCAATAGAGCCCGCGCAGCTCGCTCTTGTCGGAAAAGCCGATGGCGTGGATGATGAAGTCGATGGTCGGCCAGCGGGCGGCCAGCGTGGCGAAGGCCTGATCGAGCGATTCCATCTGCGAGACATCGCAATCGATCAGGAAGTCGCTGTCCAGGCTTGCCGCCAGCGGGCGCACACGCTTCTCCAGCGATTCGCCATGATAGGTATAGGCCAGTTCCGCCCCCTGCTCATGCAGCTTTCTGGCGATGCCCCAGGCCAGCGACTTGTCGTTCGCCAGCCCCATGATCAGGCCTCGCTTGCCCTGCATCAGTCCCGTCATTCGCCATTTCTCCTGCGTTCGCGGCTATTGCCTTGGCGGTTGCACCCGGCGCGACATTGTCCGGTGGGGTCTGCTAGCCTGTCTCGGCGTTCTTCGCCAGTGCGGCATTCAGCTCCGCACCCGTTACCATTCCTAAGCCGACCAGCCAGAAAAAGAAAAGAGAGATCATCACCCCGGCCAGGCTGCCATAGGTCAGGTCATATTTGAACAGGACCCGCAGCAAAATCGGCAGAGCCGTCGAAACCAGCCCCCACCACACCGTGACCAGCAAGGCTCCCGGCCATTTGGGCCCACAATACCGCGCATCCCCGGCACGGCGATAATCCGTGGGCGCCAGCCAGTAAAACAATTGCCACAGCGCACCGAACAGCACCAGCAAGGGCACCGCCTGAGACAATCGCAAAGCCCCCATCACATCCTGAAAGTCGGGCAGCAAGGCGCCGATCACCTCGCGCGCGGTGGTTATGGCAACCTGCAGATAGAGCGAGGCCAGCAACAGCACCACCGCCACCATAATCATGCCGGTAGAAAGCAGGCGGTCACGCAACCACACCGCCCCGGTCGGCGGGGCGCCATAGGCCCGGCGCAAGATGTCGCGGATCGTCTCGATCAGGCTGGAGACCGTCCACAGGCCGACCAGCGCGCCCGCCCACAGCAGCCAGCCATGCCGGGCGCTGATCACCGCGCGACCCACCGGCTCCAGCACCCGGGCCACCACCGGGGGCAGAGCCGATAACAGGGCCGCCACAGAGGCAACGCGCTGCCGCGCCTCGCCAAGCCCGGAGAATATCGCGCCGACCACAATGAAAAAGGGAAACAGCGAGACGATGGCCATATAGGCCAGATTGCCGGCATGGATGAAACCATCGCTCCACACGCCGGTGACGACCCGCCGTGCCACCGCCATCGTCCGGGATACGAGAACGCCGCGAAAGGGTCCGGAGGCCCTGGACAGATCGGGGGCCAGATCGGCGGGGTCGGTGGGTGCTGGCTCGGTCATGGCGCGATGGGCGGCAATCAGACACCCAGCCGGGCGCGCAGATCGCGGGTATCACGCCAGCCTTCGAGCCGCCGCGCGAGATCGGCCGCAGCCTCGCTACCCGCTTTGGGCAGGGCCACTTCGAGCGTGACGAGCTGGTCGCCCCGCGTCTTGTCCTTGCGGGTCAGGCCCTTGCCCTTGAGCCGCAGCGTCCGGCCGGAACTGCTGCCCGGCGCTACCGAGAGCATAACCGCCCCCTCCACCGTCGGCACCTTGACCTTCGCCCCGCCCAGGGCCTCATCGAGGCTGATCGGCAGA
The DNA here is from genome assembly GCA_903911985.1 of uncultured Sphingomonadales bacterium. Lineage (GTDB taxonomy): Bacteria > Pseudomonadota > Alphaproteobacteria > Sphingomonadales > Sphingomonadaceae > Novosphingobium. The sequence goes on along the minus strand of CAIWFP010000431.1, from coordinate 13,739 downwards.
TCAAGCCGTATGGTGTCGCCCTCGCGGCGGAAGAAGGGGTGGGATTGGATGGAGATCGTCACCAGAGCGTCGCCGGGGCCGCCGGGGCCTGCCTGACCCTTGCCCGCCAGCCGCACCTGCGTTCCGTCATCAAGGCCCGGAGGAAGCTTGAGGTCGATGGTTTTCCCATCCGACAGGGTAATGCGCTGTGGCGCGCAAGTGGCCGCATCGGGCAGCGAGACCGAGAGGCGATATTGCATGTCGGCGCCCTTTGGCGGGGCACGGTGCTGCCCGCCAAAGCCGCCGCCGCCAAAGCCAGACCGCGCGCCGCGCCCGCCAAACAGGCCCTCGAACATGTCGCCGATGTCGATGCCCTCGGCACCGCCATGTCCTCCGGCACCGAATCCGGCCATATCCTCGGGCCGGAAGCCACCCTGCCCGCCCCTGCCGCCGCCGCCAAAGCCGGGGCCATAGCCGGTGGGATTGCCATCCATGTCGATCTCGCCCCGATCAAAACGGGCGCGCTTGTCGGCATCGGAGAGCAGGTCATAGGCGTTGGTGATTTCCGAGAACCGCTCCCCCGCTTTGGGGTTATCCTGATTGCGATCGGGATGCAGCTCCTTGGCCAGCTTGCGATAGGCGGACTTGATGTCCTTCTCGCCTGCGCCGCGGGCCACGCCCAGAATGGTGTAAGGATCTTTTGCCATCCTCCCTAGCTAGGAGGCGCGGGCCCGAACGGCAAGGTGCGCCTGCCCGTTGATTGCGCAATCATCAATCAATCGACGCTGGCAATCGACGCTGGCAATCGACGCTGGCAAACAACGCTGCCAAACAACGCTAGGGGCCACTCCGGCCACCGGCGCCCCTTTCAACCGTGGGCGCGAGGGGCTATGACAGGGAGCAGCCGCCGAGCGGGCGGTGAACCGATGGAACCCAGCATGAATTTTGGCTCCGATAAGGATGCGTCTGGCGAACTCATCGCCTCGGGCGAACCCTTTGCCCTTTTCGACAAATGGTTTGCCGAAGCCAAGCTCCACGAGCCGGGCGACCCCGATGCGGTGGCGCTGGCGACGGCCACGTCCGAAGCGCTGCCGTCCCTGCGCATGGTATTGATGAAGGAACACGGGCAGCATCTGGGCGCGCACGGTGGCTTTGTATTCTATACCAACAGCCATAGCCGCAAGGGTGCCGAGCTGCTGGCCAACCCCCACGCCGCCATGCTGTTTCACTGGAAATCGCTACGGCGGCAGGTGCGGATTGAGGGCAATGTGGCGCCGGTGAGCGATGCCATGGCCGATGCCTATTTCGCCAGCCGAAGCCGCGATTCGCAAATTGGCGCGACCGCCTCGGATCAATCCCGGCCCCTCGCCAGCCGCACCGCCTTTTTGGCCCGCATCGCCAAGGTGGCGGCCAGCACTCTAGGCGGGCCGGTGCCACGGCCGCCCCACTGGACGGGCTTTTGCCTGACGCCGGTGGCGATCGAATTCTGGATGGACCGCCCCTTCCGCCTGCATGAGCGCCGCCGCTTTACCCGGGGGTTGCACGCGGATGACGGCTGGTCCAGCACGCTGCTCTATCCATAAACCCAAAATCCATTAGCCCCCCGGCCATGGCTTCCGGCCCACTGTTCCGCGCCAGCCGCCCCATCCCGCGAAGAAGTGAGACAGCATGAACACCGCTCCCGCCCCCCGCGCCGCACTGAACCGTAGCGCCGCCTACGCCAGCATCTCGCTGGCGACGGCGCTGGTGGTCATCAAGGGCTGGGCGGCATGGTCCACCGGCTCCACCGCCATGCTGGGCAGCCTCGCCGATACCGTGCTCGATCTGGTTTCCAGCATCGCCACGCTGGCGGGCGTTTGGGTGGCGGGCCAGCCGGCCGATGCCAACCACCGCTTTGGCCATGGCAAGGCCGAGGCGCTCTCGGCAATGTTTCAGGTGATATTGATCGGCTTTTCGGCGCTTGCGCTGGGTGAACATGCCATCCAGCAACTGCTGGCGGGCGAGCGCACGAGAGCCGCGGGCGGTGGCATTGTGGTTTCCGCCGTGGCGATCGTCGGCACGCTGGCGCTGCTGGCGTGGCAACGCCATGTCATCCGCCGCACCGGCAGCCTCGCCATTACCACCGATCACATGCATTATCAGGCGGATCTGCTGGTGAATATCGCCGTGATCGCCGCTTTGGTGCTCGATCAGTTCGGCGGCATTGCCCATGCCGACCCGCTGTTTGGCCTGTGCATCGCCGGCTGGCTGGCCTGGGGTGCGTGGAAAGCCTCGGATGAGGCGATGACCCAGCTGATGGATCGGGAATGGCCGGCCGAGAAGAAGGCCCGCTTCATCACGGTGCTGGGCCGCCATCCCGAATTGCGCGGTGTGCATGATCTGCGCACCCGCACCTCGGGCAATCGCGATTTCGCGCAATTTCACGTCTGGGTGGACGGGCGGATGAGCGTGACCGAAGCCCACCGCGTGATGGACGAGATCGAGGACAAGCTGCTGGCCGAATTTCCCGACGTCGAGATGCTGATCCACCCCGATCCGGAAGGCCATGTTGACGAGCGCGGCATCGCCGCAAGGGATGTGCTGCGAGATACCCCTTAACGCGAAGCCCGCGCCGGGCGACGGGACCCCGGCCTACTCGGCTGAGAACAGGCTCACAATGTCGGCCAGATGCGCCAGCAAGGCGGGGCGCTTGGCATCATCCGTCTTGCCCAGACGCACCACGGTCAGCCCTTGGCGCGGCCAGACCAGAACATACTGACCCTGATGCCCGACGCAGGCGAAGAGATCCGCCGGGCCGCGCTCGGCGAACAATTCCTTCGTGCCATTAATCTGCGGGCGGTTCAGCCAGATCTGGGCGCCATAGCCGGGGTTGGCGGGCGAAGGGCTGGTCATGAAGGTGATCCATTCACGCGGCAGGATCTGCCCTCCTCTCCCGGATCCCGGATCCGCACTTTGGCCAACCGCCCCCTGATTGCGCAACAACTCGCCAAAGCGGGCCCAATCGCGTGCCGTGGCGTGGACCATGCTGCCACCCGCCATCGTGCCGGCGGCGTCATACTCGGCCACCATCGAGGCAAGCCCGGCAGGCTCGAAAAGGCGGGTGCGCAGATAATCCGCCAAAGCGTGCTGGCGGGTGGCGGCATCATGGCTGTCGGTCAGCGCCCGGGTGGCAATGTCGGCCAGAATGACGGCAGTAGCGGTGGAATAGCGCCATTTAGCGCCGGGATCATCCTCCAGCGGCTGCGCCTCGGCATAGGCGGCCATGTCGTCGCGGCCATCGAGGAACAGCATGCGCGCGGTGTCGGATTTAAAGGCGGGATCGGCGTTTTCGACATGGGTCAGGCCCGAACGCATTTGCAACAGTTCGCGCAGGGTAATTTCGCCGCGCGGATCTCCGGGGCGCTGCCAGGCGGGAATGGTCGCCGGGCTATCCAGCCGCAACCGCCCATCCGACACCAGCAGGCCAATGAGCGTCGCGGTCACGCTTTTCGACATGGACCAGCCGATAAAGCGCGTCTGCGGCCCATACCCCGGCCCATAGCGTTCCGCGACAATGCGGCCATCGCGCATGATGACGACAGCCCGTGTCTCGCCCGATTCGCTGTCGGCAAACAGCACATCGATCGCCCGGGCCAGTGCCTCGCGCGGGGCGCCGGAATGCTCCGCCACCACGGCCAGCGCGGCCGGGCTCAACGGCGCCTCGCCCGGTTGGGCGTGGCAGCCCATCAGGGCTGGCAGCAGCGACAGCGACAGGATAAGGCTCAGGCAACGGCGCTGGATCATGGGATCGATCCTTGCGCGCGCGGACTTCGAATCGCAACCGGCGAATCGCAATGCCAGTGCTGGTGCCTCGCGGCTTACCTGTGCTGGCACGGCCGAAACAGGTTTCGGATCCAATAGAGTTTCAAGGCCGGACAAATTGGCCAAAAGGATTGGGCAGATGAATCTCAGCATCAGGATTGCCCGGGGTCGCGGGCCCGGCAAGCAGCCGCCTTCGCGCCGGGCTGGGCACCGGCCGGGCTGGGGCCGCTGGTTGGCCCTTGTCCTGATTCTTGGCGGCATGGCCGGGGCCGTGCTGGGTTGGCCCTGGCTGCGAGATCAGTCGCGGGTAGCCGCCGCCTATGGCGCCAAGGTGGGATGCTCCTGCCACTATATCGCCGGTCGCCCCTTGAGCGATTGCGCGAAGGATTTCGAGCCGGGCATGAGTCTGGTGTGGCTCACCGAGAATGCCGATACCCACACCATCACCGCGCGCTACGCGCTTCTGCCCGGCCAGAGCGCAAGCTGGCACTCCGGCCCCGGTTGTGTGCTGGAGCCGTGGAAGGACTGAAGCGCACACGGCAATCCACACATCAGGCCGGGTATGTTTCCTCGATCCAGCCGCCACCCACCACCCGGTCGCCCGCATAGAGCACTGCCGCCTGCCCGGGCGCCACGCCATATTCCGGCGCCAGAAATCGGATGAGCACCCCGGCGCCATCGCCCGGCACACCCTCCAGAATCACTGGCACGGGCCGGGCGAGAGAACGCACCTTGGCGGTGAGCGTCTCGCCGGGGGCGAGGGGCCCAATGCGATTGGTCTCCGACAGCCGCGCCGCGCCCACCGCGAGCATGGCGCGCGGCCCGACCAGCACGCGCGAGGAGGCGGCCTCTATCCCCACGACATAAAGCGGCTCGGCCTGCCCGCCAATCTCCAGCCCCCGGCGCTGGCCCACGGTGAAGTGGATGATGCCCTTGTGCTGGCCCAGCACCGCGCCGCTTTGCGCATGGATGATTTCGCCGCCGGCTTCGGCTTCGGGGCGGACGGCACGCACCACGCTGGCATAGTCGCCATCCGGCACGAAGCAGATGTCCTGCGAATCGGGCTTGGCGGCGACTTTCAGCCCGGCGGCCTCGGCCAGCTGGCGCACGGCACTCTTGGGCAGGCCGCCAAGGGGAAAGCGCAGAAAGTCGAGTTGGCTGGATGTGGTGCCATAGAGGAAATAGCTCTGGTCGCGCGCCGGGTCGGCCGCGCGATGCAGTTCCGCGCCATCCGCCCCCTCGACCCGGCGCACATAATGGCCGGTGGCGAGGCAATCGGCCCCCAGATCGCGGGCCATGGCGAGCAGGTCGGTAAACTTGGGGCCCATGTTGCAGCGAATGCAAGGGATAGGGGTGCGCCCGGCGAGATAATCCTCGGCAAACCGCTCCACCACCGATTCGCGGAATGATGATTCGTGATCGAACACATAATGGGCAATGCCGAGTCGATCGGCGACGGCGCGCGCGTCGCGAATGTCATCTCCCGCACAGCAGGCGCCTTTACGCTTTACCGCGGCGCCATGATCGTAAAGCTGCAGGGTGATACCGATGACTTCCGCCCCGCTCGCCGCCGCCAGGGCCGCCACCACCGACGAATCGACTCCGCCCGACATGGCCACAACAATGCGGCGGCTGCTCAAATTTTCAGCCGTTAAGGTTTTTGGCAGCTGAAACAGCGCGGCGAGATCGGTGTCCGGCAGGATCCCGGCGAAGATGGAGGCAGGAGCGGAGGGCATATAATGCGCCATACACGCCCGCGCCCCACAGGCAAAATCACAGCGCCACCTGCCCGTCCGGCCTTGTCGCGGCGTTAACCATCCTCTCCAAGGAGTAAAGCCGCCATTTACCGGGTGGTGACGACCTTTGCGCTAAAGCATCGTCCATGGACATTTCATTCAATCAGGAATTGTGGATTCGCCGAGACGGCGCGCGGTTCAAAACGGAGCGCGGCGCGGACTCGGCGGACGCCACGCGCACCCGCTTCAATTGGCCCGGTCCCGATCAGCACACCCGCGATCCCGGTGCTCGTGATGGCGCCAATCCTGATCGCCAGAATCCTGATCGCCGCCATCCCGATCGTCCCGTTCTCGATTGGCAGGGTTTGGCCGCGCGGCTGTCGGCGGCCTATGCCTTGAGTCGCTTGCTGGCGGAGGAAGGCGCACAGGGCGACGCCGCCTCGGGCAGCTTTCACGAGGAAGCGGCCAGCACCATCGCCACCTATGGCGCGGCCCGGCCGGAGCCGATTCCGGAAACCAATCGGCGGGCTGTGGAAGCCATGCGTAAATCGCAAACCTCCCCGGCCGGGGATTGTGACCAGTGGGGCTGGTCATCTGAAGTTAACCCTGTTGCTTCAGCGGATCGAAAAGGCGCCTCGGGCATTCATGCTGGAGTTGCCGGCGACCATGCGTCCGGCGATCGAGGGTTGATATGATCGAGAACCAGAAGATCCGTCCGGCAATGGTGATCGGGCCGCTTGGCGAGCCGCTCACGATCGAGTCGCTGCCGCCGCCAGAGACAACGCGCTGGGTTGTGCGCCGCAAGGCCGAAGTGGTGGCTGCCGCAAACGGCGGGCTGCTCACCATCGATGAGGTCTGCGAACGCTACAGCCTCACGCTGGAGGAATTCGCGTCCTGGCAACGCGCCGTTGACCGCTCGGGCATGCAGGGCCTGCGCGTCACGCGCATCCAGCACTATCGCGATCTTTACGAGCGCAAGCAAAAGTACTGAGCACGCCACACGAGGCATGTTAGCGCGCGGGTCAACCGGGGTTGTGGAGCCCCGGTTGGCCCGCGCGTTGCTTTGGGCGAAGCGCGCGTTGCATTTCCGCCCACCACCGGTCTTAGCCCCAGACATGCGCGGACGCCCACGATTGCCAGCCCCCATCCGCTGGGCTATTGCCCGCAGCGGCGCCCTTTGCGGGCTTTGCGTTAAACACCAAACGTGGTTGGCCTTCCGCGCAAGCTGCGGATCTGCCACTGGCTTCGGGGCGAACTGCGCATGACTTATGATGACAGAATCAACCCGGCCCCCACACCATCCGGCGCGGATGGTGAAGCGGGTGGGCCGGATGGTCTGCTCGATGATTCTCCCGCACCCGGCGAAACCGCCCACCTGAACCGTCGGCATGTGCTTGCTGCCGCGGGCGCCGTATTTTGTCTGATCCTGGTTTTGGTGATTTGGCGCCACGCGCATACCGCGCCGTCCGGCGTCGATGCCGCGGCTCAGGCGCCGACAATCTCGGTCATCGTGCCCGGCCGCACCACCATTGAAGGCACGATCAACGCCACCGGCGTTCTCGCCGCCCGCCATGATATGCCGGTGGGCAGCGTGGGTGATGGCGGCGAGGTGCGCAAGGTTCTGGTGAATGCCGGGCAATGGGTGCGCGCCGGGCAATTGCTCGCCATCGTCGATCGTTCCGTGCAAAGCGAGCAACTGGCCAATGCTCAGGCCAACATCAGCGTGGCGCAGGCCGATGCCCATCTGGCGCAGGCCAATCTCGACCGCGCGCTGAAGCTGGTGGATCGCGGGTTTATTTCCATGGCCGATATCGACCGGCTGACCGCAACCCGCGATGCGGCCAATGCCCGGGTGAAGGTCGGCAATGCCCAGCGCAATGAAATGGGCGCGCGCGTGCGGCGGCTCGATATTCTGGCGCCGGCCGATGGTCTGGTGCTGGAGCGCAATGTCGAGCCGGGGCAAGTGGTGGGGCCAAACAGCGGCACCTTGTTCCGTATCGCGGAACACGGTGACATGGAAATGAAGGCCAAGCTGTCCGAGACCGATCTGGCCCAGCTGTCCGTCGGCCACACCGCCATGGTGACGCCCGTTGGCACCACCCGTGCCTTTGCCGGGCAGATATGGCTGCTCTCCCCGGTGATAGACCCGCAGACGCGTCAGGGCATGGCGCGCATCGCGCTGGCCTATACCCCGGAGATTCGCCCGGGCGGTTTTGCCGAGGCGCAAATTCACAGCGGCAGCGTGGTGGCCCCGCTCCTTCCCGAATCCGCGCTGCAGGCCGATAGCCGGGGCAATTATGTTTTTGTCATCGGCAAGGGCAACAAGGCCGAGCGCCGGGCCGTGACGATCGGTCTATTGGGTGACAAGGGCGTTGCCATAGCGCAGGGACTTTCGGGAACCGAGCGGGTGGTGCTGCGCGCGGGGGCCTTCCTGTCCGAGGGTGAAACGGTGAACCCTCTGGTGGTTCCCGCCGCCGCGCCCACCGGCCGCTAGGGGCCGCCACGATGAATTTTCGCAACCTGTCCGCATGGTGCATCCGCAATCCGGTGATGCCGCTGGTGTTGTTTGTTGGCTTGATGTTGATGGGCGTGGTCAGCTTCATCAACATGGATGTGCAAAACCAGCCCGACATCGAATTCCCGGTGGTTATCGTCACCATCGCCCAGCCCGGCGCCGCGCCCACCGAGATTGAAACCCAGGTAACGCAGAAGATCGAATCCGCCGTGCGCTCGATCTCTGGCGTCTCCACGATCAGCTCGACCGCTTCCGAAGGCTCCAGCCAGACGATGATCGAATTCCAGCTGGGTGACGATATCAACGCCGCGGTCAGCGAAGTGAAAAACGCGGTGGATCAGATCCGTGGGCAATTGCCCGACGGCATTCTGGAGCCGCAGATCATCAAGGCCACCACGACCTCGGAGCCTATCGCCTATTTCGCGGTATCGGCCGACGATATGACGATGGAGCAATTGTCCTGGTTCGTGGACGATGTCGTCTCCAAGCGTTTGCTGGCAATCGACGGCATGGCCAAGGTGGGGCGCTCCGGCGGCGTGAATCGCGAGATTCTGGTGACGCTGGACCCGGCGCGGATGGAGGCCTTTGACGTTACCGCCCCGCAGGTCAATCTGGCCCTGCGCGCGTTGAATGTGAACGCGGCCGGCGGCAAGGCGGAGATCGGTGGCAGCCGGCAATCCCTGCGCGTGCTGGCCAATGCCAGCGATGCCTATACCCTCTCGCAAACGCAAGTTTCGCTGGCGCCCGGTCACGTTGTGAAGCTGGCCGATATCGCCACGGTGAAGGACAGCGTCGGCGAGATTACCTCGCTCGGCAAAATTGCCGGCAAGCAGGTGGTCAGCTTCTCGATCAACCGGGCCCGGGGCTTTTCGGATGTGACCGTCTACGACACCGCCGTCGCCGCGCTCAAGGAGATGGAGAAGGCCCACCCCGGTGTGCATTTCACCCAGCTCTATTGCTCGGTGGATTACACCAAGGCCCAATATGAAAGTTCCATGGCCTCGATGATCGAGGGCGCGGTGCTGGCGGTGGTGGTGGTGTTCTTCTTCCTGCGCGACTGGCGGGCGACGGCTGTCTCGGCCCTTGCCATTCCGCTGTCGGCCATTCCCACATTCTGGATCCTGAAAAGCTGGTTCGGCTTCTCGCTGAACCAGCTGAGTCTGCTGGCGCTCGGGCTGGTGGCCGGCGTGCTGGTGGATGACGCCATCGTCGAAATCGAGAACATCGTGCGCCACATGCGCATGGGCAAAACCGCCTATCAGGCCTCGATTGATGCCGCCGACGAGATCGGCCTTGCCGTTGTGGCCACCACCTTCTCCATCGTCGCGGTGTTTTTGCCGGTCGGCCTGATGCCAGGGGTTCCGGGCGAGTTCTTCAAGAGCTTCGGGCTGACCGTGGTGGTGGCGGTGCTGATGAGCCTTGCCGTCGCCCGCATGATCACACCGATGGTCGCCGCCTATTTTCTGAAGGCCGACGGCCATGCCGACCATGGTGGTGGCAAGTGGATGGATCTCTATCTGAAGATCCTGCACTGGTCGCTTGATGTTTCGGGCGCTGAAGCCTGGAAGGCGCGCCGGTGCGCGGAGCTGGGGCAGGAAGTGGCAGGCGGCAGCCTTGGCTGGCGAGACCGCATCGCGGCGCGCCTGCGCGACCATCGCCTGTGGATGATCGGCATTGCCGTTGCCTCGCTGGCGCTGACCGTGCTGTTGATGGCACTCAGCCCGCAAGAGCTGTTTCCTGACCAGAACGGCGATTCCACTCAGGTGCGCATCGACATGGTTCCCGGCACCACGCTGGCCCAAACCGAGGCGACCGCCGATGCCGTGGCCGCAATCATCAGAGGCGAGCCCGAGGTCGATCACGCGCTGGAGACTATCTCCGAAGGCAGCGCCCGTGTGCTGGTGACGTTGAAAAAGAGCCGCAAGCGGACGACCTCCGAGGTTGAGCGCGAACTTACCCCGCGCCTGCAACATATTCCCGATGCCCGCATCACCATTCAATCTCTCGCCAATGCGCAAGGCTCGGGCACCGGCCGACCGATTTCGGTCATGCTGGAGGGCTCTGACCCCCAGGTGCTGGACGATACCGCAACGACGCTTCTGGAACAGATGAAGGGCCTGAAGGATATCGTCGCGCCGCGCATCAGCGGTGACCTGAAGCGGCCCGAGGTGGTGATTACCCCAAGACTCGATCTGGCCGCCAGTCTGGGCGTTACCACCACATCGCTCAGTCAGGCGATCCGCATCGCAACCATGGGCGAGATCGACCAGAACGCTGCCAAGTTCAATCTGGCCGACCGGCAGGTGCCCATCCGCGTGCGCCTGCCCGAGGAGGCCCGGCGCAGCTTTGCCAATATCCAGAACCTGCCCGTGCCGACCAATGGCGGGGGCTCCGTGCCCCTGTCGCGCGTGGCTAAAATCTCGTTTGGCTCCGGCCCCACCGCGATCCAGCGGTATAATCAGGAGCGGCGCATTTTTGTCGGGGCCGATCTGGCGCCCGGCGTGGTGAAGGGCACGGCCACCGACGAGATCAACGCCCTGCCGATCATGCAGCATCTGCCCAATGGCATCTCCAATACGCCTTTTGGGCAGGATCGCTGGCAAAAGGAGATGGTCCGCGACCTCGCCTTTGCCTTGCCAGCTGGCATATTGCTGGTGTTTTCCGTGCTGGTGCTGCTTTATCACCGGGTCATCTCGCCCATGGTGAACATGGGTTCGCTGTTTCTGGCGCCGCTGGGTGGGTTGATTGCGCTGCTGATTACCGGACAGGCAATCTCCATGTCGGTCTATATCGGCATGCTGATGCTGTTCGGCATTGTCGCCAAAAATTCGATTCTGCTGATCGATTTCGCCATCGAGGAAATGGCGCGGGGCGCGGCCAAGTTCGATGCGATTATCGAGGCAGGGCACAAGCGCGCCCAACCAATCGTGATGACCACCGTGGCGATGACCGCCGGGATGATCCCCTCGGCCATTTCGCTGACAGGCGATAATGCCTGGCGCGCGCCGATGGGCACGGTGGTGATCGGCGGTCTGGTAATGTCGACCCTGCTGACGCTGCTGATCGTGCCCGCAGCGTTCAGCCTTGCCGATGGGATGGAAAAGCGGCTGGGGCCGGTTCTGCGCAAGCGCCTGCTGACCTATGAGCCCGAGCATGGTCTTGCGGCTGACGCCGCCACCCGGCCTGCAGAATGACCATATTGCCCCCGACCAAGGCGGGTGAGGTGGATGTGGCAAAGGGCCCGCGACGGTTGGCAACCGGGCTGCTGGTGGCGATGGCCTGCCTTTTCATTCTGGCCGGGCACATGGGCGGCCATTCTCCCGTCTGGGGCTGGGTCCGCGCCTTTGCCGAGGCTGGCATGGTCGGCGGGCTGGCTGACTGGTTCGCGGTGACAGCACTGTTCCGCCATCCGCTGGACCTGCCCATACCCCATACCGCGCTGGTTCCCGCCAACAAGGATCGCATCGCGTTAAGCATGGGAAACTTTCTGCGCGGTAATTTCCTCACCCCCGCCGTGGTGGCGCGGCGGCTGCGCGGACTGGACATGGCGGGCGGCATTGGAAGATTTCTGACCCGACCAGCGGGCGAAAGCGGGGGCGGCACGCGGCTGCGCGCCGGCCTGGCCGAGGCACTGGGCGAGGTGATGCGCGCGCTGGATGACGAGCGGATCGGAGGGGTGGTGCGCGCGGCCTTGCGCGGACAACTGGAGCGGATTGAGCTTGCTCCGCTGGCGGGGCAATTACTGGGCGCGGCGATGGCCGAGGGGCGCCATGTGCCGTTACTCGATGCCGCGCTGCTGCGCATGGGCGAGGCTCTTGAGGAGAACGAGCCGCTGTTGCGCGCGATGATAGAACGCCACGCGGGTGGGCTGATGCGCTGGACCGGGCTGGACGCCAAGGTAGCCAATGCGGTGCTCGCTGGCCTTTATCGCCTGCTGGCGGAATGCGCCGTCGATCCCCATCATCCCCTGCGGACACGGCTGGAGGAGGGCATCGCCAGCCTCGCCGAGGCGCTGGTGCATGACCCCGCCATGCACCGCCGCGTGGCCGCCCTGCAGGCCGAGGCGCTGGCCAACCCCGCCATGGCCGCATGGATGAATGGGCTGGGGGCGAAACTGCGCGCCGCGATTCACCGCGCCGCCAGCGATCCCGATCAGGCGTTTGCCGGGCGACTCGGCGCCGGGCTTTCCGGCTTTGGCGAGGCGTTGGAGAATGATGTGAAGCTGCGCCTCACTCTAAACCGCGTGGCGCGGCGGATTTTGGTCGGGCTGACCAATCGGCACGGGGCGAGCATCGTGACCCTCGTTTCGGAAACGGTGCGCCGGTGGGATGCGCAAACCGTTAGCCGGAGAATCGAGGCGGTAGTGGGCCGCGATCTGCAATATATCCGCCTGAACGGCACGCTGGTCGGCGGCATTGTCGGGCTCGGCCTGCATGCGGCTCAGGGGGTTTTGTAGGGGATTTCAAGGGATTAGGCTTTGGGGTGTTACACCCCAAAACCCCCGGAACGTCTTCCGACGAGAGGGTAGGCAGGGTCTCGCCGTTGGCGCTCCACCCGCCGCGCACCGGCTATAACAGCCTGCGACTCCGCGAGGTTATACGGCAGGCCGCATCCCCCACGCCTTCTCGCCGGAAGACGGTAAGGGGTGCAGGGGCGAGCCCCTGCTTCTATTTCTCTCTGTGCAAAAGAAAACCCCGGAGGTTTCCCCCCGGGGTCTTGGTATTTCGCGCGTCGCTGCCCGGAAAGCTTACAGCTTCGACGTCAACTCCGGCACGGCATTGAACAGGTCCGCAACCAGACCGATATCGGCGACCTGAAAGATCGGCGCGTCCTCGTCCTTGTTGATGGCGATGATGGTCTTGGAGTCCTTCATACCAGCAAGGTGCTGAATCGCGCCGGAAATGCCGACCGCAATATAGACCTCTGGGGCAACGATCTTGCCCGTCTGGCCAACCTGGAAGTCGTTCGGCACATAGCCCGCGTCAACCGCGGCGCGGCTGGCGCCGACACCGGCGTTCAACTTGTCGGCCAGTGGGAAGATGGTGGCCTTGAAGGTATCGGCATCCTTCAGCGCGCGGCCACCGGAGACGATAATCTTGGCGCTGGTCAGTTCGGGCCGCTCGCTCTTGGCGATTTCCGAACCGACAAAGCTGGACAGGCCCGAATCGCCGGTGGCAGCAACGGCCTCAACCGCAGCCGAACCTCCGGTGGCTTCCGCCTTCGCAAAGGCAGTACCGCGCACGGTAATCACCAGCTTGGCGTCGCTGCTTTCCACCGTGGCGATGGCGTTGCCGGCGTAGATCGGACGGGTGAAGGTCTTGGGGCCTTCAACCGAGAGGATCTCCGAGACCTGCGCCACATCGAGCAGGGCGGCCACGCGCGGGGCGATGTTCTTGCCGGTGGTGGTGGCGGGCGCGAGGAAGGCATCGTAACCGGCCATCAGGCCAACCACCAGCGGCGCGACGTTTTCGGCCAGCGCGTTGGCATAGGCGGCGTCATCGGCCTTCAGCACCTTGGCAACACCGGAAATCTGCGCGGCGGCGGCGGCGACGCCGTCCACACCCGAGCCGACCACCAGCGCGGTGACCTCACCCAGCTGCGACGCGGCGGTGACGACGGCAAGGGTGGCATCCTTCACCGAGTTATTGTCGTGTTCGACCCAAACGAGTGTCTTGGACATCTCAGGCGACTCCCATTTCCTTGAGCTT
>CAIWFP010000430.1 GCA_903911985.1 uncultured Sphingomonadales bacterium | reverse complement strand
TTCCTTGCGGCACAGCTCGGCAATGCTGTCATCGCCGCGCAGGCCGTCCAGCACGATGCGGATTTTGTCCTCGGCTGAGAAATGGCGCCGGGTCTGGCGCCGAATATCCTTCACCACCCGCTCAGCAGGGGCCTTTACCGGCGATTTTTTCAAGGAGGGTTGGGGCTTCATCTTCGTTCCTTCGTCACTACGACGAAGCCCCAACCCTCCTTAATTCACAACCTCAATTTTGTGCCATAGGTGCTGACGGGGGACAATGCATTCGCCAGGTTTCGCGTAGCCGGGTCGGCTCAGGCCTGCGGCGTCAGACCCGCGGCGACAATCCCGGCCAGCACGCAGGCTTCGTCCTTGTCTGACAGGTCACCCGAAGCGCCGACCGCGCCGATCACCATGCCGTTGGCATCGACCACGATAATGCCGCCGGCCGCCGGAACCACGCCGGCCGGCGCGATCGGCCCAAGCGACGCGAGGAAAGTCGGCCGTTCTGCCGCCATATCGCCGATCTTGCGGGATGAAATACCAAGAAACAAGGCGCCCGCTGCCTTGCCCAGTGCGAGATGAAGCCGGCCCGTCGATGCGTCATCCTGTCGCTGAAAGGCGATCAGGTGGCCGCCGGCGTCGAGCACGGCTATGCCAAGCGGCTTGAGCGCAAGCTTTTGGGCCTCGGAAATCGCACCGTCGATTACCGAATTGGCCTGCGTAAGCGAGATACGGCTCATGATAGCGTTCCTTTCAGGGGGAGGTGTGCAAGGGCGGCGGGGACCGGTCCGCCGGTCGCCCAATCCAGAAGTTCGACTGTGTGGACGACCGGCAGCGCGGTTCGCTGCCCGATCTGCATGGCGCAGCCGATATTACCCGTAACAATGACGTCGGGCCTGAGGCGCTCGATATTGGCCGTTTTGCGGTCACCGAGTTGCCCGGCAATCTCGGGCTGCAGAATGTTGTAGGTGCCTGCCGAGCCGCAGCAAAGATGCGCTTCGGTCGGGGTGCGCACCGCGAACCCGGCCTGGGCGAGCAGCCGCTTTGGCGCATCGGTGACATGCTGACCATGTTGCAGTGAACAGGCGGCATGATAGGCGACGGTCAGGGCCGGCCGGTCCCCTGTGCTCTGCGGCAGACCGACACCATCCAGAAATTCGCTGATGTCTTTGGCCAGTTCGGAGACACGCTGCGCCTTTGCGGCATAATCCGGATCCTCGCGCAGCATAAAACCATAGTCTTTGATAGTGGTGCCGCAGCCCGAGGTGGTAACGATAATGGCATCGAGCGCGTGCGCGTCGATCTCGCGTGTCCAGGCATCGACATTGCGCCGTGCTGCTTCAAGCGCCGCGGTTTCGTGACCCATATGATGAACGAGCGCGCCGCAGCAGCCTTCACCAGCGGCAAAGGTCACGTCAAAGCCGCGGCGGTTCAGCAGCCGCACGGCAGCTTCGCGGAATTCCGGCCGTAGGGCGGGTTCGGCGCAGCCTTGCAGCATGGCTACGCGGCCTTTGGCGCCGCGGACGGTGCTTGACACGGTCGATGGCATTGGGCGTAGCCCTGTCGGGGCAAGCGCAAGCATCGCGGCCAGAGGGCGCAAGGCCGCCACTTTGTCCAGCACCGGCAGAAACGGCCGGGCGAGCGGAGCAAGCCGCAGCGCCGCGCGAAACCGACCGCGATGCGGCAGCACAAAGGCCAGCAACGCACGATAGAACCGCTCCACCAGCGGACGTTGGTAATGGGAATGGATATAGGCGCGGGCGTGATCGACCAGATGCATGTAGTTGACGCCAGAGGGGCAGGTGGTCATGCACGACAGGCACGACAGGCAGCGGTCGATATGTTTGACCACTTCGGGCGTCGGCACCCGCTCGTTTTCGAGCATGTCCTTCATCAGATAAATGCGGCCGCGCGGGCTGTCGAGTTCATCGCCGAGCAGCACGTAAGTCGGGCAAGTGGCAGTGCAGAATCCGCAATGCACGCACTTGCGGATGATCGATTCGGATGACTGCATCGCCGGTTGGGCGAGCAGATCAGGCGCGAAGTTGGTCTGCATGAGCCTCTCCCAGGAAACGACCGGTTTCGAATACACCGGCTGGATCAAAGGCGCGGCGGACCCTTTCCTCCAGCGCCGCAACGCCGCCGGCGCGAGGTTGAAAAATCGACACAGTGCGCCGCATAGCCTCTGGCGAGCGTACCAGGGTTGCTTCGCCACCCAGTGCAATGGCTGCGTCGCGCACTTGCGTGCCATGGCTGTCGAGCGCCAGCCAGACGAGCCCACCGCCCCAGTCCAGCGACCATTGCGGCTGCAGCGGTTCTAGCCTGGCGATCAAGTCCGGCGCGCGGGCGGGTTGCAGATGGACCCGCCACAGCACCTCGCCCCGGAGGCCCGCCCCGGTGGCAGCCTCGCGCCAGAGGTCGGTGGCCTCGGCTCCATCCAGCCGGTGCAGCGCGCAATGTTCTCGCACTAGGCCCGGCAGACCCTCGCAGCGCGCTTCTACCGACGGCGCAAAGCCCGCCACCCGCAACAAGGTGATCCCTCGCGCCAGATGGGCGGCCGCCGACACGTCGGCATTGCTACCCAGCGCGCAGGCCATCGCGGCATGGGCGGCGCGCGGATCGAGCCCATACGCAGCCATTGTCACGGTCATCCGCGGGCGCGGGAGGACCTTGAGCGTCAGTTCGGTCATTGCACCGAGCCGGCCCCAACTGCCCGCAAACAGCTTGGGCAGATCATAGCCGGTGACATTCTTGACGACTTTGGCGCCGCCCACGAAGATCTCGCCCCGGCCGGAAACCGATGTAAAGCCGAGCAGGTGATCGCGTGCGCCGCCGGCAGTGACGCGGCGCGAACCGGCCACACCCGCCGCGACGACGCCGCCGATCGTGGTCGCGCCGAGTTCGTTGGCGAACAGCGGCCCATGGTCGAATGGCTCGAACGCAAGCATCTGGTCCTGCGCAGCGACAAGAGCCTCGACTTCACAGAGCGGCGTGCCGGGGCGGACCGTCAGGACCAGCTCGGCCGGATCGTAATCCACCACGCCCGTCAGCGCTGCCAAGCTTACCACGGTCGCGTCACGCGGCGCGCCCATCGCTGCCTTGCTACCGCCACCCTGGATTTCCAGCTTGCGGCCGGTCTGGGACGCGTTGGCGACGATATCGCACAAGTCCTGCGCGTCGCGGGGTTCAAGCTTGTCCATCAAAACCGCGGCAGTTCAGGAAACGGCAGTTTCCCATGGTGAACATGCACCCGGCCGAGTTCGGCGCAGCGATGCAGCGTGGGAAAGACTTTGCCGGGATTGAGCAGCAGGCCGGGATCGAACGCACATTTTACCCGCTGCTGCTGCTTGAGGTCGGTTTCGCTGAACATGGCGGGCATCAGGTCGCGCTTTTCGATGCCCACGCCATGCTCGCCGGTCAGCACTCCGCCCACCGCCACACACAGGCGCAAGATGTCGTTGCCGAATTGCTCGGCCCGGTCGAGTTCGCCCGGCTTGTTGGCGTCGTAGAGGATCAGCGGGTGCAGATTTCCATCGCCGGCATGGAACACATTGGCGACACCAAGGCCGTATTTCTCTGATAGCTGTTCCATCTGCCGCAGCACGTCGGGCAAGCGACGCCGCGGGATGGTACCGTCCATGCAGTAATAATCGGGGGAGATGCGTCCGACGGCAGGGAATGCGGCCTTGCGTCCGGCCCAGAACGCCAGGCGTTCCTGTTCGTCGCGAGATATGCGCGAAGTGACGGCACCGTTTTCATTGGCAATTCGCGCGATCTCTTCGATAAGGTAATTGCATTCGGCGACCGGGCCATCCACTTCGACAATCAGCAAAGCTCCGACATCGAGCGGATAGCCGACATTAACGAACGCCTCGGCCGCATGAATGGCCGGGCGGTCCATCATTTCCATGCCGGCCGGGATGATGCCTTCGGCAATGACTTGCGCAACGCAGGCACCGGCTAGTTCCGCGTCGGGAAAACCGACAAGCACGGCGCGCGCTGCCTCTGGCCGGGGCAGGATGCGCACCGTCACTTCGGTCACCACGCCCAGCAAACCTTCGGATCCGACGATCACGCCAAGCAAATCCAGCCCCGACGTATCGAGATGCCGACCGCCTAGGCGAACCACTTCGCCATCCATCAAAACCAGTTCGACACCGAGCACATTGTTCGTGGTCAGTCCGTACTTCAGGCAGTGCACTCCGCCCGAATTCTCTGCAACATTGCCGCCGATCGAACAGGCTATCTGGCTGGATGGATCGGGTGCGTAGTAAAAGCCGCGATTTTCCACTGCCTGGGTGATGGCCAGATTGGTCACGCCCGGCTGCACCACGGCCACGCGGTCGGCATAATCGATTTCGATCACTCGCTTGAACTTGCCCATGCCCAACAACACAGCATCCGCCAGCGGCAATGCGCCGCCCGACAACGAAGTGCCTGAGCCGCGCGGTACGACCTTTACGTTTTCGGCGTGGCACCAGCGCAGCACAGCCGAGACCTGTTCGACTGTTTCGGGCAGCACGACCAGCATCGGCGGCTGGCGATAGGCAGTCAGGCCATCGGATTCGTAGGGGCGCAAAGCATCGGGATTGTCGATCACGCCCTCACCGGGCACGATCGCGCGCATCGCGGCAACGATCGACACGCGTTTTGCCAAGGTCTGTGCATCGGGCAGGGGCATCGCGATGGACATGGTCTTAACGCGCCCGCGCCATATCTGCCGCTTTGACCTTGAGCCGGAAGGCGTGGAGCAGAGGTTCGGTATAGCCGTTGGGCTGGGCTATCCCTTCAAACACCAGCGCACGGGCAGCCTGATAGGCAAGGCTGGAATCGGGTGCGGGCGCCATCGGGCGATAGGCTGGATCGCCCGCATTCTGCGCATCGACTTTTGCCGCCATCCGCAATAGCGCAGCATCCACCTCGTCCGCACTGGCCACGCCGTGCAAAAGCCAGTTGGCGATGTGCTGGCTGGAGATACGCAGCGTAGCGCGGTCTTCCATCAGCCCGATGTCGTTGATGTCGGGCACTTTCGAGCAGCCGATGCCCTGATCGACCCAACGCACGACATAGCCAAGAATGCCCTGCGCGTTGTTTTCCAGTTCTTCGCGCACGTCATCGGCCGACCAATTGTGACCATACGCCACCGGAATTGTCAGCAGCGCGTCTAGATCGGCCACCGGTTCGGCGAGGCGCGCAGCTTGCCGGGCAAACACATCGACACGATGATAATGCGTCGTGTGCAGGACAGCTGCAGTGGGTGACGGTACCCAGGCGGTGTTTGCGCCGGTCTGCGGATGGCCGATCTTCTGCACCAGCATATCGGCCATGCGGTCAGGCATCGCCCACATGCCCTTGCCGATCTGCGCCTTGCCCGAAAGCCCGCAGGCCAGGCCGATCTGGACGTTGCGATCCTCATAGGCCCTTATCCAGTCGGTCGTTTTCATGTCACCTTTGCGCAGCATGGCGCCAGCTTGCATTGCAGTGTGCATCTCGTCGCCAGTGCGGTCGAGGAAGCCGGTATTGATGAACATGATGCGATCGCGCACCGCTGCGATGCAGGCCGCAAGGTTGGCACTGGTGCGCCGTTCTTCGTCCATCACGCCGATCTTGATCGTATAGCGCGCCAGCCCCAGGATGTCCTCCACGGCGTCGAACAGGTCGTTGCTGAACGCGCATTCCTCGGGCCCGTGCATCTTGGGCTTGACGATATAGACGCTGCCGGCGCGGCTGTTGCCCGGCCGAGCCGCGCGTTTCAGGTCATGCAGGGCGATGGTGCTGGTGACGATGGCATCGAGAATGCCCTCGGGCGCTTGCGTTCCATCGGGCATGATCACCGCAGGCGTGGTCATCAAGTGGCCGACATTGCGCACCAGCAGCAATGACCGGCCATGCAGCGCAAACGGTGTGCCATCGGGCGCAACATAGGCACGGTCGGGATTGAGCCGGCGCGTCACCATCACGCCGCTCTTCTCGAATGTATCTTCAAGGTCGCCTTTCATCAGCCCCAGCCAGTTGGCATAGGCGGCAACTTTGTCCGCAGCATCGACTGCGGCAATTGAATCCTCAAAGTCGCAGATCGTCGAAATCGCGGCTTCCACGACCACGTCGGCGATGCCGGCCGGGTCCGTAGCGCCGATCGGGTTGGCGCGGTCGACGACAACCTCGATGTGCAGGCCATTGTGGATCAGCAGCAAGTTGTCGCCAGCGCGACCCACCAGTTGGCCCGGGTCGGCCAGCGCGAGATCGCCGCCGGTCCAATCTGCCCATCGCCCGTTGGTGAGCGGCGCAGCATCATCGAGGAACGCCTTGGCCCAAGCGATCACTTGCTTGCCCCGCTCTGGATCGTACCCCTTGCCTGCAGGGGCACCGGGAATCGCGTCGGTGCCATAGAGTGCATCATATAGACTGCCCCAGCGCGCATTGGCAGCATTGAGTAGAAACCGCGCATTGAGCACCGGCACGACCAGTTGCGGCCCGTCTGTTGCGGCCAGTTCTGCATCGACATTGGTCGGATTGACCTCAAACGGAACCGGTTCGGCCACCAGGTAGCCGATCTCGGTCAGAAAGGCGCGATAGCCTGCTGCATCGAAGGGCTGGCCCGCGCGAATCTTGTGCCAATCATCGATCTGCGCCTGCAGCGAATTGCGCCGGGCCAGCAGGTCAAGGTTGCGAGGGACGAATCGGGCGAGAATCGCGTCTACGCCCGACCAGAACGCTTCCGCCGCAATACCGGTGCCTGGCAGAACACGTTCATCGACAAACTCGGCTAGTTCTACCGCGACATTCAAACGGCCTTTGGCGATAGACGTCATGACTGCATCCTCGTGCGTTTGCGGGGCATCCGAATCTTGAAAGTCTCCCTAGCGCGGCGCGAAGAAAGTGGGTAGCAAGAGATAATTCAAGACACTTTTTCGATTTTGGAACGAATGCTCGATCCCGATTACGACTTGTTCGCCGAAATCGTCGCTGCCGGCAGTCTCTCCGCGGCTGCCCGGCTAGTGCATCTGTCGCCTGCCAGCTTGTCCAAGCGGCTGGCCCGGCTTGAAGAACGTCTCGGTGCGCGCCTGGTCCACCGCACGACCAGGAGGCTTAGCGTCACCCCGGCGGGACGAGAGCTGCTCGATACGCTTTTGCCTGTGCGTATCGCGCTGCAGGCGGTCGAAGACCGGATTGTCGGTCGCGGAACTATGATCGCCGGCCCGTTGCGGGTCACCGCGCCGACATCGTTTGGACGGATGCATTTGGCGCCGTGTCTGCCAGACTTTCTGGCACGATATCCCGACCTGGAACTGAGCCTGGACCTCGCTGACGGCTTCGTCGATCTGTTCGATGGCGCGTATGATCTGGCTATCCGCATAACGGCGAAGATCGACGATGGATTGACGCGGCATCGATTGGCCGTCAGCCGGCGTGTG
>CAIWFP010000429.1 GCA_903911985.1 uncultured Sphingomonadales bacterium | reverse complement strand
GGCCTCGTCGATGATGGCCGCATCCCCGATGATGTGCTGGTGCAGGTGCTGACGCAGGCCCGCGAGGATCTGATCAAGACCTCGTTTGAAAGTCTGGCGGGCGTTCATGCCGCGATCGTCCATGTCTATAACGCCGTGTCGCCCCTGTGGCGGCAGGTGGTGTTCGGCATGGACAAGCCGCAGGTGAAGGAAATCGCCCGCACCGGCGCGAAGCTGCTGCGCGATCAGGCAGCGCGGTTCCCGCAGACCAAGTGGCATTTCGAATATAGCCCGGAAACCTTCTCCACCGCCGAAGTCGATTTTTCCATCGAATGCTGCGAGGCGGTGATGGAAATTCTCAAGCCCACACCGGAACACCCGATCATCCTCAACCTGCCGGCCACGGTGGAGGCGGCCACGCCCAATATCTATGCCGACCAGATCGAGTATTTCTGCCGCAACCTGCCGAACCGGGACAGTGCTGTCATATCCTTGCACACCCACAATGACCGGGGCACCGGCGTTGCCGCCGCCGAGCTGGGGCTGATGGCTGGCGCCGACCGGGTGGAAGGCTGCCTGTTCGGCAATGGCGAGCGCACGGGCAATTGCTGCCTCGTGACAGTCGGGCTGAACCTCTACACGCAAGGCGTTGATCCCAATCTGGATTTTTCGGATATTGACGAGGTTATCCAGACCGTCGAATACTGCAACCAGCTGAAGGTTCCCGAACGCCACCCCTATGGCGGGGAACTGGTGTTCACCGCCTTCTCCGGCAGCCATCAGGACGCCATCAAGAAGGGCTTTGCCGCGGCAGAAACCCGCAACGACCAGCTCTGGTCCGTCCCCTATCTGCCGATCGACCCGGCGGATCTGGGCCGCAGCTATGAGGCCGTCATCCGCGTCAATTCGCAAAGCGGCAAGGGCGGTTTCGCCTGGGTGATCGAGCAGGATCAGGGTCTGAAGCTGCCCAAGCGCATGCAGCCCCATTTCAGCCGCCATGTGCAGGCGCTGGCCGACGATTTGGGCCGCGAGCTTTTTGCCGCCGATATCTGGGAGGTGTTCCAGCGCGTCTATCATTTGGGCGAGCCGCAGCATTTCGCCCTGATGGACTGGAACGAGAGCCGCGCGGCAGATGGCGCCCGCGTCTTTGCCGGCAAGATCGTGGTGGATGGCAAGGCGCAATCCGTCTCTGGCCGGGGCAACGGGCTGATCTCCTCGGTGGTGGGCACCCTCAGGGACAGTTTCGGCATCCAGCTTGAGGTGCGCGACTATTCCGAACACGCCATGGGCGCGGGTTCCGAAGCGAAAGCGGCTGCCTATGTCGAATGCACGGCGCCCGATGGCAGCGTGATCTGGGGCGTGGGCATCGACGAGGACGTTGGCACCGCCAGCGTGCGCGCTGTGCTCAGCGCCGCCAACGCATTCGCGGGCAAGTAGTTTGGGGGCGGGCAAGTAGTTTGGGGGCTGGCAAGTAGTTCAGGGGTTGCGGGGGCTTCGTCCCTCGCGCCTTCCCGCTACCTCATCTCAAAACGCGAAAGCCGATCTGCTCCCGGCTTTGACCAGTTGAGCGCCGAACAGGGGTTCGCCGGAGCCGCCATCTGGCCCACCCGGCTGAATCAGCGACAGTTCGGCGTGGTTCACGGGCACCTCGGCACCTGGCTCCTGCGCAAGGGTTTCCGTGGCGGGCCACAGCGCATCGACCATGGCATCGAGATGCGCAAAGTCCGCCTCGCGCCCCAGCGGATCAAAACGGTTGAGCGAAAGTCGTTTGCCCCCGGGCTTGAGCAGCCGACGGCGCAGCGCCGCCTGCAACAACCCCAGCCGCATCAGCGCCTCGTCCAGCGCGATTTCCGGCGCACGCAGCCGCAGCGCGGACCAGCCCGCCTCCACCTGCCCCACCCGCTCCAGCACGAGGGTGTTATACTGGCGATCGGGACCACGATGCAGTGGCAGACCAATCCGCACCGCCGAATCATCTCTGGCGGGCAGCAGCATGCCGTTGCTGCGAAAATCGTCGAAACCGATTCGCCCTCTGCCGATCTGGTCGAACATATGGCCAAAGCAGCGCGCGGATAGCACCTGCCGGGGGAGCAGGTGATGCCGCTGCATGCCGCTGTCATATCCCGGTGCATCGCGCTGGTTCACGCTGCGAAACGGCAAACTGGCCGGCGGCATTTTGCGCGCCAGAGCCAGCGCCGGCCCCATGGCGAGGGCCGGGGAGGCCAAATCTTCGGGAAAATCCGCGCAAACACCGGGTTCCGGGCAAACACCGGGTTCCGGATAGTGTGGCGGGGAGATGATAAGCGGCTGGGGCCGTCGGGACGGGGAAATC
>CAIWFP010000428.1 GCA_903911985.1 uncultured Sphingomonadales bacterium | reverse complement strand
CGCCAGCGCCACCTGTGCGCGGGGCAGGCCGCGCGCGCCCGCGACCGCTGCTACCGCCTCGACCACCTGCCGGTCGGCTTCCTCGGTCCTGGCATAGATCATCCTGCCAAAGTCGTCGCTGGCCGAGCGGGTGGTCTCCTCGCCCCAGTCCCGTGTCAACCGCCCGCGCGCCAGCGGGCTCCACGGGATAACCCCGATGCCCTCCTCGCGGCACAGCGGCAGCATCTCGCGCTCTTCCTCGCGGTTGATGAGGTTGACGTGGTTCTGCATCGAGATGAACCGGGTCCAGCCGTTGGCCTCGGCGGTGTGGAGCATCCTGGCGAACTGCCACGCATACATCGACGAGGCGCCGATATAGCGCGCCTTACCGGCCTTCACCACATCGTGCAGCGCCTCCAGCGTTTCCTCGATCGGGGTTTGGGGATCGTAGCGGTGGATCTGATAAAGATCGACATAGTCCATGCCGAGCCGGGTGAGGCTGTCGTCAATCGCCTGAAAAATCGCCTTGCGCGACAGGCCGCCCTGATTGGGCCCTTTGCCCCAGGGGATGTATACTTTGGTCGCGACAACCACCGCGTCGCGGCGGGCAAAATCCCTGAGCGCCCTACCGGTGATTTCCTCCGAGGTGCCGCCGGCATAGCCATTGGCGGTGTCGAAGAAATTGATGCCCGCCTCCACCGCCTGCCGGATAATCGCGCGGCTTGGCTCTTCATCGAGAACCCAGCTGTGCCAGCCCTTGTCCGCCTTGCCGAAGCTCATGCAGCCAAGGCACAGCTGAGAGACCTTCAGGCCCGATTTTCCCAAACGGTGATATTTCATGTCAGGCGCCTTTCAGGGCAAGAAAATTGGCGAGGGCGGTGTGTCGGGTGATGGTGGCGGGGAGACACGCAGGGCCAGCGTCAGGACAGGCGGCGCCAGATTTCGCGCCGCTTCATCGCCCATCCTCATTCGTAAGCGGGATAGCTCTCACCCAGCGCCACCATCCGCGCATCGGTGCGGTCGAGCGCCGCCGCCACTTCGCCATGACGCTTTTCGGCAAAGCCACGGATGCGCGGATCGGCGATGATGATGAACTCGTCGCCATCAATGCCGTCCAAACAGATTTGCGCGGTGATGTCCGGGGTCTGGGCGATCTTGACCATCATGCCCCGCATCATCTCCGCGCGTTTTTCAGAAACCCGCTTCTGGCCGCCAAAAGCCTCGGGGCGCGTGCGGTAGCTGTCGTAGATTTCGGTCTGGACAAAGCCCGGGCAGAGCACGGACACGGCAATGCCGCTGTCCTTCAGATCGCGCCGCAGTCCGTCCGAAATGCCCAGAACGGCATGCTTGCTGCCGGTATATACCGTTGTTGGCCCCAGCGCCGCCAAGCCTAGCGAGTTTTCCGATCCCGTATTGATGATCCGCGCCGGCTCGCCCCGCTGCGCCGCCTCGCGCAGCAGGGGCAGAAAAGCCTGGGTGGCATGGAACACCCCCATGATATTGACCGACAGGATCCATTGGGCATCCGCCGCGCTGGTGGTCTCCAGCGTTCCGCCAGCACAGACCCCGGCGTTGTTGAACAGGAAGTTGGCGCCGCCCCATTCGGCCCGCACCGCCGTGGCCAGTGCTTCGAGGCTGGCGGGGCTGATGACATCACAGGCAAAGCCGCGTGCCGTGCCGCCGCCTGCGACCAGTTCCGCCGCCGTGGCTTCGGCCCGGGCAGCGTCAATATCGGCCACTGCCACCGCCATGCCGCGCGCGGCGGCCAGCAGAGCCAGCGCCCGGCCAATCCCGCTGGCTCCGCCCGTTACGATTGCAACCAACTGACCGGACATAGCGCGCTCCAACTGTCGATCCTGAGCCGCGACGATAGACCGGCCCCATCATCACGTAAACCAGCCAGTATACAATTTCCCTCAAATCCAGCCCCATCATCGGGCTGGGAACGCCTCGCGACGTCCCGCCTCCCCCCGGCCATCGCGGCACGGCTTTGCTCCCCGGCCGCAGCACCCTGCATTGCAATCCCGCAAAACAGCTCGAACGCAAAGGCGGTGTTGACCAAACTGTTCGGTCGTGTAGAGGACGGCGCGTCCCGGTGGTCCAAGGTCCATCCGCGGATCAAGCCGATCAGAGGGCAGCCGATAGCGTTTGGGAAACCCGGCGATTATCCCTTACCTTCATCGAATTCGGCGATTTAGGGCGGTTAGCTCAGTTGGTAGAGCATCTCGTTTACACCGAGAGGGTCAGCGGTTCGAGCCCGTTACCGCCCACCATTTG
>CAIWFP010000427.1 GCA_903911985.1 uncultured Sphingomonadales bacterium | reverse complement strand
GGTGGCTTGGGGCAACATCAACTTCGAGTTGGATCCACACAGCCAAATGGCTCAGGGCGGCTGGGCGCGCATAAAGCTGGCCAACCCGGCGGCCATTGCCTCGCTCAAGGCGGGCTCGGTGGACATCATTCCCGACAGCGACGGGCATTTTCTGGTCGGCTTTGATCGCGATGCCGCCAAGACAGTCTGGGTTACCGGGGCATGCGCCAGTTCAAAGCTTTGCACCGATGACGGCAAACATCCGGAAATCGGCCTCACCATCGCCCCCGGCGCGTGGGCCATCGAACAGATCGACGCCCCCTTCCACCCGCCCGCCATGGCGGATGAAACCTTCGAACGCATCCGCAAGGACGAGATGGCCCGCATTGATGCCGCCCGCAGCCATGACACCGGCGCAGCTGGCTGGCGCCAGCAATTTGTCTGGCCGGTGAAGGGCCGTATCTCCGGCAAGTTCGGCGCGCAGAGGGTCTATCGCGGCACACCGGGCAGCTACCATTCCGGCGTGGACATCGCCACGGGCGCCAGCGGCACCCCCTATACCGCCCCCGCCGATGGGGTGGTGGTGCTGGCCGCCACACCAGCCAATGGCGGGCCCTTCACGCTGGAGGGCAATCTCTTGATGATCGACCACGGCATGGGCCTGTCCAGCGCCTTCCTGCACAGCGAGACATTACTGGTGGGCGAGGGTGATCGGGTGACGCAGGGCCAACCCCTCGGCCATATCGGCATGACCGGCCGCGCCACCGGCCCGCACCTGCACTGGAGCCTGCGCTGGCACGAGGCACGGCTGGATCCGGCACTGCTGGCCGGGGCTATGGCCGGGGGGTTGGGCTAACGGCGGCCGCCCACCCGCAACAGGGCAAATATTTCCGTCGAATAGCGGCAATTGGAGCGAATAACGCCCCTTGCGCGTCCTTGCCTTTGGCCCCAACTTCACCGTATTAATACTATAGTGTCGTCCGCGCGAGGGTGGAGGCGTTCGGGCAGGGTCAAAGGGGGCCAGGTCTGATCGGCGCCATCACGGCCCCCGCGCGGGCTGCCAGCGGCGGCTGGGGAGTCGCCGCATCCATCGCCGGGGGGCGCCATGAAGCACGATTTCGCAAAGGCCCTGAGAGCGGGCGCCATTCCGCTGATTGTGGGTTTCGCCTTGCAGGCACCGCCCGCCCGGGCCGGGGATGCGGCAGATGCGCGGTCCGTCCAGATCGTGGTGACCGGCACCCGCATCCCCGCCCCCATTGTCGCCTCCGGCGCGCCGATCACCACCATCACGGCAAGCGATGTGCAATGGGCGGGCACCTCGCGGATGGAGGATATCCTCAATGCCCTGCCGCAGGTCTATCCGGGGCAAACCTCCACCCTGTCGAACGGCGCCACCGGCATCGCCACGGCGGATCTGCGCGGGCTGGGGCCAGCGCGCACACTGGTGTTGATCAATGGCCGCCGCATGGTGCCGGGCGATGCCAGTTCCTCGGCGGCGGACCTCAACTTCATCCCCGCCGCGCTCGTCAAACGGGTTGATGTGCTGACCGGCGGTGCCTCTGCCACCTATGGCGCCGATGCGGTGGCGGGGGTGGTCAACTTCGTGATGGACACGGATTTCACCGGCATCCGCCTCGATACGACCAACAGCTTTTATGCCCATGACAATGGCAACAAGGTCATCCGCCCGCCGCTCGATGATGCGATCGGGCAGGGTCTTTCCGGCTATGCCTATCCTCGGGGCCTCAATGCCGATGGGCGGATGTTTGATGCCACCCTGTCGCTGGGCGGCAAGTTTGGCGATGGGCGGGGCCATGTCACCGCCTATCTCGGCTATCGCCGCGCCGACCCGGTGCTTCAATCGCAGCGCGACGGCAGTTCCTGCACCCTCCAGAACGAGGCGAGTCTGCCTGCGCCCTTCAACCCCACCCAGCCGCTGGAATGTGGCGGATCGCCCTTTTCGGCCAATGGCAATGCCATCTGGTTCACCCGGTTTGGCCCCACCCCGGGAACATTGGGGCCGGGAACGCTGACCTCGGTTTTCGCCGGCGGCAACCCCACTCAATACAACACCGCGCCGCAAAACTATTTCCAGCGTCCGGACGAGCGCGTTACCGCCGGTGCCTTTGCCGATTACGCGGTGAGCGCGGGCTTTCACCCCTATCTCGAAGCCATGTTCATGGATGATCACTCGCTGGGCCAGCTGGCGCCCTCGGGTGATTTCGGCAACACCCTGACCATCAACTGCGACAATCCGCTGCTGGCCCCTGCCGTGCAGAGCCAGCTGTGCACCGCCACGAACAAGATCGTCGGCTATCTCGGCAATTACCCGCTGAACAGCCGGGCCTATTCCCGCCTGAAGCCGGTGGCACAGGCCTTGGTGACCGGGCTGACCACGCCCGCCCTGTCGAACACCGCCTTTTTCCAGCTGCTGCGCCGCAATGTCGAAGGCGGCCCGCGCGTCAATGACATCAGCCACACCGCGTTTCGCCAGGTGGTGGGGGCGAGGGGCGAGATCAGCCCCGCGTGGAAATACGACGCCACTCTGCAATATGCCCGCACGGATTATCGCGAAGACTTCACCAATGACGTCTCGAAAAACCGGGTAGCCAATGCGCTGAATGTCATCAGTGTGAACGGCGTGCCCACCTGTCTGGTGGCGGCCGAGGGCCTGGACCCTTCCTGCGCGCCCTATGATGTGTTCAGTGGCCATGGCCCCTCGGCGGCCTCGCTCGCCTATATCAGCGCCCGTGGCACCAAGAGCGGGGCCTCCACCCAAACCACCGCCAGCCTCCAGTTCACCGGAGATCTGGGCGCCTATGGCCTGAAAAGCCCCTGGGCCAGCCGGGGCGCGACGCTGGCACTGGGCGGTGAATGGCGGCGCGAGACCTTGCATATGAACGCCGATGCGGCCCTGCAGGCGGGTGATCTCGCCGGGCTGGGTGCGGCCATCATGCCGATAAACGGCGCCTATGAGGTCAGCGAGTTCATCGGCGAGGCCAATGTGCCGCTGGTGGACCGGCGCCTCACCGTCAACGGCGGCCTGCGCTTGTCGCATTATGCGCTGTCGAATGCTCAAACCTTCAACACCACCACCTGGCGGCTGGGTCTCGAGGCCTCGCCCACGGACTTTGTGCATTTTCGCGCCAGCCTGAACCGCGCGGCCCGCGTGCCCAACATTCAGGAGCTGTTCTCCGCCCAATCGGTCGGGCCCGATGGGGTGAGCGACCCCTGCGCGGGCAAGGTGCTCACCCCGGCTGACACCGCCTGCCTCGCGCAGGGGCTCGCCGTGGGCCAATATGTGGTGCCCAACCCGGCGGGGCAATATAACGGCCTGCGCGGTGGTGCGGCCACATTGCGCCCGGAAATCGCCATCACCAAAACGCTGGGGGTGGTGCTGGCGCCGCGTCAAATCCCCGGGCTCTCGGTCAGTGTCGACTGGTTTGACATCAAGGTGAGAAACGCCATCGAGGCCTTTGGCGCCAACGCCATCCTCGCGGCCTGTTCGGGCGGGAACCCGCGAGCCTGCGCGCTGGTGCATCGCGATCCCGGCGGCTCGCTGTGGCTGACGCCCGGCGGCTATGTCACCGATCTGCGCACCAATATCGGCAGCGTGGCAACGCGCGGCTTTGATTTTACCGCCGCCTATGGCGCAAGGCTGGGCCGGGTCGGCACGCTGTCACTTGAACTGGTCGGCACGCTGCTCGACAAATCCGTGACCAGCAACGGCCTCAGCGCCGCCTATGATTGCGCGGGCTATTATGGCCCCACCTGCGGCAACCCCGGCCCGCACTGGCGCCATCAGGCCCGCGCCACCCTTGCCGGGCGGAACGGGTGGACCGCCTCGCTTCAGTGGCGCTACATCGGCCCGGTGGATGTGGAATATCTGAACCCCAGCCCGACGCTGGCGGGCCATGCCTATCGCTTTGGCTCGCATATCGCCGGGCAGAGCTATTTCGACCTCGCCCTGTCAAAGCCGCTGGGCCGCCACCTGCTGCTGCGCGTGGGTGCCAACAATCTGTTCGACAAGGACCCGCCGCTGCTCAGTTCCGGCGGGGCCGATTATGGCGCCAGCGAATGCGCGCCGGTGGTGTGCAACGGCAACACCTACCCCGGCACCTATGACGCGCTGGGCCGCAGCATCTACGCCGCCATCAAGCTCGAATTCTGACCCGGTGGCGGGCCGCCGAATCACCGGCCCGAGCCGAGCCCATCTGAAACGTCACCCGCGAACGCAACAAGGCCCGCTCAATGCTGAGCGGGCCTTGCAAATCGACCAATGTAAATCGACCAATGCAATTCGACCAATCGCACCGCCCACAAAGAGCGGCACCGATCAGGCCAGATTGTTCAGGCGGCGACCTGCTTCTTGGAAAGCTCGCGCTTCACCTTCAGGGCGCGCGGGCTGAGCGCCGTGTCCGACTGCTTCAGCAGCCAGTTGTCCAGCCCACCCACATGCTCCACCGAGCGCAGGCCATGCGTCGAAACGCGGAAGCGGAAGCTGCGGTCGAGCGATTCGGACATCAGCGTGACATTCTGCAGGTTGGGCAGGAATACGCGCTTGGTCTTGTTGTTGGCGTGGCTGACATTGTGGCCAGTCTGGCGGCCTTTGCCAGTCAGTTCGCAGATACGGGACATGAGAATCTCGCTTGGAAAAATCGTTACCGTTGCCGGGGAGGTCGGGCGCATAGCGATTCATCCGGGCAGGGTCAAGTTTTTCGGGGGTAAAGTTGCACCGGGGCCAAGTTGCACTGAGCAGCGCCCAAGGCTAGGCCCCAGTTATGACCCGATGGCCGCTTCCCCCTCCCATGGCGCAGGCGCTGGCGCAAGCGCGGCTGGCCGCCGAGGCTGGCGAGGTGCCGGTGGGCGCGGTGATTCTTCGCGATGGCGTGGTGATCGCCTCCGCCCACAACGCCCCGCGCACGCTTTGCGACCCCACCGCCCATGCCGAGGTGCTGGCGATTCGCGCCGCCGCCGCCGCCTTGGGCAGCGAACGACTCGAAGGCTGCGAGCTTTGGGTTTCGCTGGAGCCCTGCGCCATGTGCGCCGGGGCCATCGCCCACGCACGGCTGGCCCGCGTCTATTACGCCGCCCCAGACCCCAAGGGCGGCGCGGTCGAACACGGCGCGCGCGTGTTCGAGCAGGAGCAATGCCTCCACCGGCCCGAGGTCTATTCCGGCATGGGCGAGGCAGAGGCGGCGGAGTTGTTGCGAGGTTTTTTCAGGGAAAGAAGGTGAAGGGAGGGTTAAGATGCGAGGGACTCGTCCCTCGCGCTCCCAT
>CAIWFP010000426.1 GCA_903911985.1 uncultured Sphingomonadales bacterium | reverse complement strand
CCAGATCCGCCTCAACCTCAATCACGAGGTGGTCATGTGCGCCCATAATCGCGAGTTCACCGCGAGCTTGCGCAATATTTCACAGCAGGGAGTCTGTCTGGAAAGCCCCGAGCGACTGATGTCGCAGGAGGCGGCGCGCATCCAGATTCCGGGCTTTCCGCTGATCGTGGCCCGCGTGTGCTGGCGCGAGCATCCGCGCTATGGCATGGTTTTCGAGGGCGGTTTCGGCTTGGAGGAACTGGCCCGCATGCTGGCGCCGCTGCAGGATGGTAGCCGCTAAACTACCCCCGCCAGCCAATAGAACAACGCTCCCACCGCCGCCGAGGCGGGGATGGTTATCAGCCAGGCCACCATGATGCGCTGTGCCACGCCCCAGCGTACCGCCGATGCCCGCTGTGCCGCGCCGACGCCAACCACGCAGCCGGTGATGGTGTGGGTGGTGGAAACGGGAATGCCAAAGGCCGATGCCGCAAAGAGCATGATCGACCCGCCCGCCGAGGCGCAAAAGCCGCTGTGCTGGTCGAGCTTGGTAATGCGGCTACCCATCGTCTCGATAATTTTCCAGCCACCCGACAAGGTGCCCAGACCAATTGCGGTATAGCAGCTGAGCACCACCCAGCCGGGCACATGAAAGCCATGCCCGCCCAATCCTTGCGAATAGAGTAGTACCGCGATGATACCCATGGTCTTTTGCGCGTCATTGGCGCCATGGCCCACCGAATAGGCCGCCGCCGACAGCAGATGCAGTCGCTTGAAGATGGACTCGGCCCCGGCCGCGCTGGTCCGCACAAACAGCCATGCGGTGATCAGCATGAGCGCCATCGAGAGCACCAGCCCCAGCACCGGCGACAGGACGATGGCCGTGGTGGTTTTCGTCACGCCTGCCCACACGATCGCCTTTGGCCCGGCATGGCTGAGACCGGCGCCAAGTAGCCCGCCGATCAGCGCGTGGCTCGATGATGAGGGAATGCCGCGCCACCAGGTGATGATGTTCCACACCATCGCCCCAACCAGCGCGCCAAAGATCACCTGCGGCGTCACCACATCCTTGTTGATGATGCCCTTGCCCACGGTTTCGGCCACTTTCAGTCCGAAGGTCCGATAGGCGGCAAAGTTGAAAACGGCGG
Organism: uncultured Sphingomonadales bacterium; assembly: GCA_903911985.1. GTDB lineage: Bacteria > Pseudomonadota > Alphaproteobacteria > Sphingomonadales > Sphingomonadaceae > Novosphingobium. The sequence continues at coordinate 645 of CAIWFP010000426.1, read as the reverse complement.
CAAACAGCACGGCCTGAACCGGGGTAAGCAGCCTTGTCGAGACAACCGTGGCGATGGAATTGGCGGCGTCGTGCAGGCCGTTCAGAAAATCGAAGGCCAGCGCCATCACCACCAAGGTGATCAACAGCGGCAAGGTAATAATCGCGTGAGACATGGTTTCGCGTGCCTCAGGCGTGATCGATGACGAGGCCGTCGATCTCGTTGGCGACATCCTCAAGGCGGTCCACCACCTTTTCTAGGTGGTTGTAGATCTCGCGGGTGACGATGAAGCGCAGCGTGTCGACCTTGCCATAGGCGGTGAAGGCCTTTTTCAGCCCCTTGGCGTGGATATCATCGGCCTGCCCTTCCAGACGGACCATGCGCCCGGTCAGCTCGTGAAGGCGGGCGGAATTGGCGTGAATGGCGCGCAGCAGGGGCAGGGCCTCGGTCAACAGCCGGGTGGCGTCGACGATGATGGCGGCGATATCGCGCATTTCCTGCTCGAACTCGTTGACCTCATAGAGGCTGATGGCGCCCGCTGTCTTCTGCATTTCGTCGATGGCGTCATCCATTGACGAGATCAGGCTGGTGATCGCGCCGCGATCAAAGGGCGTGAGGAAGGTGCGGCGCACCGATTGCAGCACCTGACGGGTGATGGCATCGGCT
>CAIWFP010000425.1 GCA_903911985.1 uncultured Sphingomonadales bacterium | reverse complement strand
CAAAGGCGCCGGCGGCGGTCAAGCGCGGCCAGAAGATCGCCAGCAGCAAGGCGGGGAAATTGGCACTCGCGGCGATCGCCAAGCCCAGCGCCGAGACGTAGCTGATGTTTTGCCCTTGGAACAGATATCCCAGGGCCAGCGCCACACAGCTCAGCAGCACGCTGGCGATGCGGCCGACCAGAAGTTGTTCCGCAGCGGACACGTTGCCGCGGCGCAGCGTGTTGACCCAAAGATCATGCGACAACGTGGCGGAGCCGGCGATGCCCAACCCGGCGACGACGGCCAGGATTGTCGCCAAGGCGACCGAGGCGACAAAGCCGAGCAACAGGTCGCCGCCCACCAGATGCGCCAGTTGCGGCAGCGCCATGTTGCCGCCCGGATCCGCCGCACGGATATCGGCCAGCGGCAGCAGTGCCAGCGCGGCGACGCCGAGGCAAAGCAGGATCAGGTGGAATACGACGATCAGGCTGGTGCCAAGGAAGGCGGAGCGTCGGGCCGCGCGAGGATCGCGCACAGTGTTCATGCGCATCAACACGTGCGGCAGGGACGCGCCGCCGAGTGCCAGCCCGAGCAGCAGCGACAGCGTTTCCCACGCGCCAGAGAACAGGCGGCCCGGTTGGAAAATGGCCGCGCCGCGGGCGGTCACCCCCGCATGCAGCATGCCGACGGGATTGAAGTCGAACCGGGCAAGGCAGGCGACAAGCACGCCGATCGCCAGCGCCAGCATCAGCGTGGCTTTGACGATCTGCAACCAGGTGACCGCCAGCATGCCGCCCAGCAGGGTGATCGCCAGCATCCCGCCGAACACGATCAGCAGGGATGTCGTGGCATCCAGCCCGAACAGCAGGTGCAGGATGCCACCGGCCCCGACAAACTGGGCTGTGAGATAGGTGAGGATCACCACCAGTTGGGTGACAGCAACCAGTGAGCGCAGGCCGGGACTGCCAAGACGGGCCACCAGCACATCGCCCATGGTGTATTTGCCCAGTCGCTTGAGCGGCGCGGCGAACAGAAACAGCATCAGCGGCCACCCGGCGATGATGCCGATGGCGAACACCATCCCGTCCGCGCCGAACAACGCGATCAGCCCGGTGATGCCGAGCAGCCCGGCGGCGGCGACGAAATCCCCAGCCATCGCCAACGCGTTCTGCCAGGCGGTGACATGCCCGCCGGCAACGAGAAAGTCAGCGACCGTGCGGGTGCGACGGCTGGCCCAGAACATGATGCCGATGGTCAGGGCAAATACGAGACCGAACGGAACCAGATGGCTGGCGTCAAGCGCCGCCTGGGGAAACGCGGTCATTCCTGCGATCCCTGGGCATCGAGGCGGGCCATGTAGAACCAGGTCAGCGCCCAGATCGCCAGCGCGAGAACGAGGATCACCACCAGATAGGCCGATACGTCACCGAACAGGAACGTCGATAGCGCGGGCTTGGCGACGGTAATCAACAGCGCGAATACAATCAGGCCAACCAGCAAAGCGGTGGCGCAGCTAAGGGATAGCAGATTGATGCATCCCCCCGGCGGCAGTTTCCCCTGCGGTGTCGTATCACGCATCGTTGTCCTCCATGCGTCGGGCTTGGCACCGGACGATTTATTGCGTCGATCCTGCGCGGCGGGCGTGATATGTTCCAATACATTCTATGAGGCCAAACTGATATGTCTTTGGTATTGGATCTGCGGCGAATGCGGCATTTCGTCGCGGTCGCCGAGGAATTGCATTTCAGGCGGGCGGCGGAGCGTTTGGCGATGAGCCAGCCGCCGCTGAGCCTGTCGATCAAAACGCTGGAGCAGGATCTGGAGGTCGAACTGTTCGAGCGCCGCCGCCAGCGGGTAT
>CAIWFP010000424.1 GCA_903911985.1 uncultured Sphingomonadales bacterium | reverse complement strand
AGGAGGGACTCGAACCCACGGCCCTCGGTTTTGGAGACCGATGCTCTACCAACTGAGCTACTCTCCTGCGGGAGCGCCGTCCTCTAGTGCCTCAAATCCCGTCTTGCAAGCGCCTCTGGCGGCGCGAACCACCGGCAATGCAGATTCATGCCCCCAGCGCCGCCGATCGGGGAAGCGCAACCGGGCGAAGACAGGCAAGCAGCCGCCCATTTTCGCGGGGCATTTCTCCCTGCCTCGTTGCCTGATGCAAAAACCCATACCCACTTTTTCGCTGGGATGCTTTAGAACAGGCTGCCTATGACCGCAGTCGAAACCCCACCCCCCATACCCGAAGACCTGTTGCTGCGGGCCTATCGCATTGGCATTTTCCCGATGGCCGATACGCGCGACGACCCGGAGATGTTCTGGGTGGAGCCCAAGCGGCGGGCGATTCTGCCGCTGGATGGCTTTGTCTGCTCGCGCTCGCTGGCCCGCACCTTGCGGCGGGGGCGTTTTTTCGTCACCTGCGACACCGCATTCGCCGAGGTGCTGGATGCCTGCGCCGCGCCACGCATAAGCGAGGGCGGCCAGACCTGGATCAGCCACCGCATCGCCGAGAGCTATCGCCGGCTACACGCGGCGGGCCACGCCCATTCCATCGAATGCTGGATCAGCCAACCCAATGCCCCGGCCCAGCTGGTCGGCGGCCTTTATGGCGTGGGGTTCGGCCGGGTGTTTTGCGGCGAAAGCATGTTTTCCCGCGTGCCGGATGCTTCCAAGGTGGCGCTGGCCTGGCTGGTCGCCGCGTTGCGCATGGCGGGCGCCGAGCTGCTCGATTGCCAGTTTCTCACGCCCCATCTTGCCTCACTGGGCGCGGTGGAGATCAGTCAGAAACGCTATCTCGAACTGCTGAACCAAGCCCAGAAACACATTGATCATAGACCCGGGGATCATAGACCCGAGGATCAGCGCCCGGATCAACGCGGCGCGTCGGCCTCGCCGGCATCGGCCTCACCGGGGCCCGGTGGCGGGGCAACGGGGGCGGTGTCTGCGGCGGCATTGTCGCTGCCCGCAGGTTTTGCCGCCTTGGCCGCGGCTGCCGCATCGGCGGGGTTCTCTTCCTCGCCGGGGAATTTCATCGCGCAGTCCTTCACCCAGACATCATAGACCGGGTGTTCCACCACGTTGAGCGAGGGCGCGTTCTTGAACAGCCAGCCCGAGAAGACCTTGTGCCACGACAGCGAATCATGGATCGAGGCGCGCTCCTCCACGAAAAGCTGCACGAAGGCGCCGATTTCGGGCGGCCGTTCCCACGGCAGGCTTTTTTCGCAAGTGGCCAGCTTTACCACCACATTGCCGATGCGCCGCGCCTCGCCGGTTTTCAGGACGAGTTCCTGCACCTGATTGTTGCGCTTGTTGAGCAGGCCGATGGTGGCCACCCGGTCTTTCACCGGCGTGGCATACTGGTTTTCGACCGCCGCCACCGCGCGGGCATTGCCGATGACCCCCTCGGGCACATCGGTCGCCTGCGATTCGGCGGCGTCATCGCTGTGGTGACAGGCGGACAGCGTGCCGGCGGCGAGGACAATAAGCGCCAGTGCGGGCAGCCCGCACCGCCCTCTTTGCCGCACCGCCCGCAGCAGGCCCTGCCCTGAGGCCGGCATCAGCCTTCCGGCGACCAGGCTTCGTAATCGCCCGTGGCGGGTGCGCGCTTGCCACCACGCTCCAGCGCGCCCTGCGGACGGTGGGCGGCGGGTGTGCCGGTGGCGTTGGGGGTATAGTCCACCTCCCAGATGCGCGGGGGCGGCAGGTTGCTTTCTGGTACGCCCCCATTTTCACCATCGGCAAAGCTGCCATGCAGCCAGCCATGCCATTCGGCGGGCACGCGGCTGGCGTCGTTGGCGCCATTGTACATCACCCAGCGGCGCTCGGCCAAACCGGGCTGCCCGGCGGCACGGCGCTTCTTGGCGCGGTAATATTTGTTGCCCTGAAAATCGGTGCCGACAAGCTCGCCGGTTGTCGCCGAATTGACGAGTGTGCCGATGGTGGCACCATCCCACCAGGTGAAGAGTTTGGAAAGCAGTCCCATGGCTCATGCGCCTAGCGGATCTGGGGGGGCAAGGGCAAGAGCAATGCTGTTGGAAATGGCGCCCGGCGGCGCAGTTTTTCTCAACGGCCCGCCCGATCGGTACCGCCGCGCTTACCAGCCTCCCCCATCCGACTCGTCGTCCTGTTCCTCCGCCGCCCAATTCTCCGCCTCCCGCGCCGAGGCGGCACCCAGCACGGCGCGGGCGGCATCCCTGCTGTGCCCGGCGCGCAGCATCGCCGCGATCTGCTTTTGCCGCCTTGCCGGATCGCCAGTTCCCGGCGCCAACGCGCTGTCGCCAAATGGCCCAAATCGGCGCTTGCGTGCCAGGGCGACCGCCGCCCGCCGCTGGGCGCCCTCACCCGGCATCACCGCCTCGCGCACGTCACCGTCTATGCCCGCCGCCCCCAGCGCCTCGTTGATCCGCCGCCGCCCAAAGCCGCGCCGCAACAGGCTGCCCGCCCGCCCCCGGGCAAAACTCTCGTCATCGACATAGCCCGCAGCCACGAACCGCTCGATCAGCGCCTCCGCGCAGGCGGCACCCCGCATATTCGCAATCTGGGGATCCTCGTCCGGCGCCGCTTCCCAGCCACGCTCGCGCAGCTTGCGCCGCAGATAGTCGCGCAGCTTGCCGGCACTGGTGGCAAAGCGCGCCACATAGGCCAGCGCGAACTCCTCCAGCCTTGCCGCGTCCAGCGGCTTCGGCAGCGGTTTCGGCAGCGGTTTCAGCTGGGGGCGGGGGGCGCGCGGCTTCCGGTCGGATTGGCGGCCGAACGAGGGCCCTTTGCGGCGGCCGGAGGAAGGGGGGCGGTCCATTGGCCTTAATCGTGCCACACTGTGGACACAAAGGGGAGACTTCGTGGCTGCCCTCGGGAGAAATACGTGCGGCACCACCATGCGCAACCGGCGCGCCCGAGCCTTTCTCCGCCTGCGGAAATGGCGCTGGCGATGCCGCCAAAAGCTGGAAAATGCACCGCAAATGACCGACACCGCCCTGATTGACGCGTTGGCCCCCACCCCGAACCAGTGTGCGCTGCCGCGCCGTCTGGCCGATTTCGGCACTTTTGGCGAGGCGCTGGACTATGCTGCCAAGGGTGTGCGCGGGCTGAACTTCCACAATCCGCGAGGGGCTCTGACCCGGGCCTACCCCTTCAGCGAGCTGCGCGAGGACGCGCTGGCCATGGCCCGCCGCCTCATCGCCCATGGCATTAAAAAGGGCGACCGCGTGGCGCTGGTAGCTGAAACCGGACCGGAATTCGCCGCCCTGTTCTGCGGGGCGGTCTATGCTGGCGCCTGGCCGGTGCCGCTGCCCCTGCCCACCAGCTTTGGCGGCAAGGACAATTACATCGACCAGCTGGCGGTTCAGCTCGCCAGTTCCGACCCCGCGCTGCTGCTCTATCCGATCGAGATCGTCGGCATGGGCGAAGGCGCTGTCGCCCGCCACAATGAAGCTGGCGGCAGCTGTCAGGGGCTGGCGTGGGACCTGCTGGCCCAGGAGCCGGTGCCCGATCTGCCTCTGCCCGAGGCCAGCGGCGATGACATCTGCTATCTGCAATATTCCTCCGGCTCCACGCGCTTTCCGCATGGCGTTGCGGTTACCCACAAGGCCCTGCTCAACAACCTGTCCGGCCACGGCCACGGCATGCTGATCGATCAATTCCCCGATGACCGCTGCATCAGCTGGCTGCCGTGGTATCACGACATGGGGCTGGTCGGCTGCTTCCTGTCGGTCATCGCCAATCAGGTCT